>JAITSU010000105.1 GCA_031287525.1 Zoogloeaceae bacterium
CCTGCCAGCCCCGCTCATCCCCCTCGCAATGGTCGCCATCGCCACTTCCATCGTGGTCGAAATCAGTTGGGTCGTCTGCATGGATTCGGTCGTGTTTTCCAAAAAAAGGATGCAGGCGGCAATAGCGCGGGAGCAAAATCTGTGATGACTGAACATCAATGATGCGTCGCCTGCGGTCATGAGAACATGACATTCGACACCCGCGACCTGGATTTTGAGTACCGGGGGCGCAAAACACGGATTCCCGCCGTTCCCGGCTGGTATTGCCCGCAGTGCGGCGAGGCTTATCTTGAAGATGGCGGACGCTATGCAAAAGCGATGACTGCTTTCGTTCAGGAAATCAGGACGGACGAGGCAACGGAACTCAAAACAATCCGCAAAAACCGGGGCTGAAACAAGCCGAAGCCGCGCGGATTTTCGGCGGCGGCGTCAATGCCTTTTCGGAGTACGAACGCGGCAAAACGCAGCCGCACAAATCCACCATGCTGCTACTGCGGCTCTTGGGACAGCACCCTGAACTCATGAAAGAGATTCAACCCGCGTAAGCCGCTTGTAGAGACGACGACCCGTTGCCCGCGTCCTCTGAACCGCATAACGGCAATGGGCAATCCCCCCTTGTATCGACAAAATTCCTGCCCCATCCCGCATATCTGACCTCGCCCCGTGCATTCCGATGACGCAACGGCGGGCAGGTTTGAAACCTGCCCCTACGAAACATCTCCTTCCCCACGGTGTACGCCCACAGGGGGATCGGGGAGACAATCGCCGAACTCGCCTTCTGCGGGCATTTTGCGGTTGTAGGGGCGGTTCGCGAACCGCCCCTACGTCTGGCGTAATCGCCCTGCCGTTACCTGTCTGCGGGAGCAGGATGCTCCCACTACTTTCGCCCTCTCCCACAAGGGGAGCGGGTTAGAAGCAGGCGCGAGACCTGGCTTGCCATGACAAAAACATTCACGCGATCGCCCTGCCCCCGCGCTCTACCCTTCTGCCACCTGCCTCTTGATGCGGTAGAATCTACCCTTTCGTCTGCGCGGGTTTACGCTTTCCCCGCGCCGCTACCCTCCCCTTTTTGGAGTCCGCATGAGCCGCGCCAGTCATATTACTCTCTCTCGCTATCTGATTGAAAAACAACGGGAAAAGCAATTGCTTCCGGCGGATTTGCGGTTGTTGATTGAGGTAGTGGCGCGTTCTTGCGTGCATATTGCCGTGACCATCGGCAAGGGGGCGTTGGGGGGCGCTCTGGGTGAGGCGGGGAGTGAAAATATCCAGGGGGAGGCGCAGAAGAAGCTGGATGTGATTTCCAATGAAATTTTGCTGGACGCCAATGAGTGGGGCGGGCATCTGGCGGCGATGGCTTCCGAGGAGATGCCTTTGCCGCGCCTGATTCCGCATCGTTATCCGCAGGGGGAATATCTGTTGTTGTTTGACCCGCTGGACGGGTCTTCCAATATCGACATCAATGCTTCCATCGGCACAATTTTTTCGGTGTTGAAATGCCCGGACGGAGTGGACATGACGAGCGAGGCGGGGGCTGAACAGGCGTTTTTGCAGGCGGGGACGGCGCAGGTGGCGGCGGGTTATGCCATTTATGGCCCGACGACTTTGCTGGCGCTGACGATGGGCGATGGCGTTGCCTTGTTCACGCTTGACCGCGAGTTGGGGGCGTTTGTGCTCACGCAGGAAAAGCTCACCATTCCGGCGGATACCGGCGAATTCGCGGTAAATATGTCCAACCAGCGTCATTGGGAAGCGCCGGTGCGGCGTTATGTGGCGGAGTTGTTGCAAGGTCGGGAAGGCGCGCGCGGGCGGGATTTCAATATGCGCTGGGTGGCGGCGATGGTGGCGGATGTGCATCGCATCCTGATTCGCGGCGGCGTGTTCATGTATCCGCTGGATGAGCGCACCCGCGAAAAAGGCGGCAAGTTGCGGCTGATGTATGAAGCGAACCCGATGGCATGGTTGATTGAGCAGGCAGGCGGCGCTGCCAGCACCGGACGGGCGCGGATTCTCGACCTTGTGCCGGAAAAACTGCATCAGCGCGTGCCGGTGATTCTGGGGGCGAAGAACGAAGTCGAACGCCTCGTCCGCTACCACGCCGAGATGGACGAATAAACGCCCATGTCTACCCGTCATCCCATTATTGCCATCACAGGTTCTTCCGGCGCGGGCACCAGTACCGTGCGGCAGGTGTTTGAACGCATGTTCCGGCGTGAGGGCGTCAATGCCGCTATCATCGAAGGCGACAGTTTTCATCGTTACGAACGCGCCGTATTGCGGAGCATGAATGAAACGCGGGCGAGCCATGGCGAACTGCGTTTTTCCCTGTTCGGGCCGGAAACCAATCTGTTTCCCGAACTGGAAAATCTGTTTCGCACCTACGCCGAAACCGGCACGGGGCAGCGCCGTTATTATCTTCATGACATGGAAGAAGCCCGGCGTTACGGGCAAACGCCGGGGACGTTCACGCCCTGGGAAGATTTGCCGCCGGACACCGATCTGCTCTTTTACGAGGGGTTGCATGGCGCGGTACGAACGCCGGAAGTCGACGTGGCGCAACACCCCGATTTGCTCATCGGCGTCGCCCCGGTGGTGAATCTTGAATGGATACAGAAAATTCACCGCGACACCCGTATGCGCGGCTACTCCCGCGAGGCGGTGATGCAGACCATCCTCGCGCGGATGCCGGATTATGTGCGTTACATCGTGCCGCAGTTTGAACTCACGCACATCAATTTCCAGCGCGTGCCGGTGGTCGATACTTCCAACCCCATCATCGCCCGCAGTATTCCCGACGATGGCGAATCTCTCGTTGTCATCCGCTTTGCCGATCCGAGAGGTGTAGACTTCCCTTATCTGCTCTCCATGATGAAAGATTCGTTCATGAGCCGCGCCAATACCATTGTGATTCCCGGCGACCGGCAGGATTTGGCGATGCAACTGATTTTCACGCCGCTCATCTGGCGGTTGATGGCGCGGAGAGGACATCCAGACTAACCACGCAGAATAAAAACATGGATTGAAGGGGAAAAAACCATGCAAGCGCCAACCCTGGCAAATACCTTACTGCTGGTTGATGAAGAAACCGATGTCCTGAACGCCCTGCGTCGTCTGTTACAGCAGGATGGTTATGACATTCTTTCTGCGGGCAGCGGCGAAGCCGGTCTGCACATCCTGCATGAACAGACGGTGGATGTCATCCTGAGCGAGCAGCGCATGAGCGGCATGAGCGGCGATGAATTTTTGCATCAGGCAAAAATACTCCAACCCGACAGTGTGCGGATGCTGCTCACTGGCGATCTGGAAATCCAGAGTGTCGCCCGCACGGTCAATAAAGGCGCGGTCTACAAATTTCTCACCAAGCCCTGGGATGACGATCAACTCCGCGCGACCGTCGCCGAAGCCTTCGTCTACAAGGGGCTTTGCGACCACAACCGGCATCTCGCGCAGACGCTTGCCGAAGCCAATCAAAACCTGTTTGCAAGCAACCAGCATTTACAGCAACTTCTGGAAGAAAAACAGTATCGAATCCAGCTTGGCGAAAAGGTGTTGAAGGTCTTGCACGAAGTCACCCAGCTTGTGCCCCTGCCCCTCCTGGGCGTTGACGACAATGGCATGATCGCTTCCGCCAACGAAGCGGCGCAAAAACTCTTCGGCGCTCACACGCTGTTACTGGGCGGTCAAATCAGCACCTTGCTGTCGCCAAAACTGCTGCACAGCATCGCGGAAAATGAGCATGACGGGAAAGACGAAGACATTCCGCCCTTCATCGCCGCCGACGGCAAGCTCTATACCCTGCTCTGCCGCCCTCTGGGGCTACGCTCGCAAGCGAGTGGCAAACTCATCATTTTCATGCCACAAAATGATGACTAAGCCCGATTCCAAACACCTCGCCGCGTCAAACCAATGCTTCGCCCCACTGGGCGAACATTCCGGCGCTCACGCGCTTCGCAGAATGCTGGCACATTACCGCCCGCGTCAACACGGGACAAAACCGGAATCCGCGCCCGACACTTCGCGCGACGCGCCCCTCGTTCCCCCCGCCCATCCCCTGCTTGACGCGGCGCGGGTACAAGAAGCGATTGCCCGTATGCCCGACCTGCCGCCGCTGATTGCCGAATTGCTCGAAGGCTTCACGCACGCGGAACGCCTGAATATCTCCGTCGTGACCCAACGCCTGTCGACTGACCAGGGGCTGGTGCTGCGTATCCTGCGAATCGCCAATTCCTCTTTTTACGGGCTGTCGGGGCAGGTCAAAAGCCTTGATGACGCCATCCAGATTCTCGGTCTGCGTACCGTGTATACCCTGGCGCTGAATGTCGTCATGATGGGCGCGCTACCGCAACCGCCCTGCGCCGGATTCAATCTCCACTATTTCTGGCAACACTCGGTTGCCGTCGCCATCACCACCCGCGAATTGACCGGACTCCACCACCAGACGCCGGACGCCGCCTTTACCAACGGGCTGCTGCACGACATCGGGCAGATTATTCTCGCCCTCTGCTTTCCCGACGAATATCGCATCATGCTGGATTACGAAAGCGCCCATTCCACTGCCCGCTATCTGGTGGAACGCGCCGTATTGGGTATCGACCACGCCCAGACGGGGGCTATGCTGGCGCGGCAATGGGGGCTGCCGGAAGAACTTTCCGCCGTCATTGCCGGACATCACGCGCCACCGGAAGATGGCAGCGCCGACACGGCGCATCTTGCCGATGTCCTCGCGCACGCGCTGGACAGAGGGCCGTCCGGCAACTTCTCCATCCCGCGTCTGGATGAAGGCGCATGGACGCGCCTGAAGCTCGACGAAAAACACCTCTTTCCCGTCCTCACCCGATTGGAAAGCAGTTTTGAAGAAACCTGCAAGGCGCTGCTGCGCGACTAGAACATGGTCGAAGAAATCACCGAACGCCAGCAGCAAGTCACGCCCGCCGACAGTGTGACCCTCGCAACTTTCGTCGTTTTGAAGCGGATGCGGATTTTAGAAAGACGGGGACAAACTCGTAAAAGAAGAAATTTCCGGCGATGAATCTAGTCGAAAAAATGGAACTCAAAAAATCAGTTTGATAAAAATCACGGTTTTGTTTCGGTATTTGCGGACACTGCGCTTTTATCCGCTTCAGCTTTTTCCTGTACAAGTTTTGCGAGTCTCTCGGCGCAACCCCGTTCCGCGCTTTGGGGGTAGCCCATGCAATGCGGGTTATTTTCTTTCAGGGAAACAAAAAGCATCACGGGCGGGTCGGGATGGAAAAATACGGCTTCATCTTCGTTGATGAGTTCGTACCGCGACTTTCCTAACAGGCGACTGGAAAGACGATCCGCAAACGAACGAGCGTTATTGTTTTTATGATGCTTTTCCTCAAACCATGACGAAGCAAACCCGTTCCCTATGAATTTTGGCGTCGGCTCCCAATATATGGGAACGAAAAGCAGCACGACAATCAAAACACACAGATAAAGCGATAATCTCGTTAAATAGCCATGTTTTCTGACCATCATGAAAACTGGGGCGACCACGGCTAAAAACATCAGCGCGCCTGCAAATATCCGAACATAGGGGTATTCTCTGTATGTCGGTTCAAATATGAGTAATAAAAACAGACAAATTGGCGCAACAAAATAACAAAATCCAATATGCAGCATCGTTTTCGACAGCTCGACCGCTTTATCTTCCTGCCTGTTCTGAAGTTGACGGCGTAAGTAAAAGTTGTCGATTAACAAACCCGCGAGAAGCAATGTTAAAAGAATATCCCAATCATTATTCCCCGCGATATTCCAGACGATATAGCCAAAAAAGGCGCAAATCAGCCCCGTCAAAAGAAGCAGAATCCCATCTTTCATGTTGTCGCCTCGCGGAAGAAATATCATTAAAAAACGGCGCGTGACGCGCCGTTTTTTTGGGTTCAATCCCGAAAATTTCCGTAACGAATGGGAAAATCCGTAATGCTTTTCGTCACCAGCGCGATGACCGCTTGCAGGTCGTCGCGTTTCGCGCCTTGTACCCGCACTTCGTCGCCCTGAATGGAGGCTTGCGCCTTGATTTTGCTGTCTTTGATCAGCTTGACGATTTTTTTCGCAAGCTCGGTTTCGATGCCGCTTTTGATTTTGAGTTCCTGCTTCACCTTGTTGCCGGAGACTTTTTGTACGGTTTGCTGGTCGAGGCGTTTGACACTTTCTTTTTCCTTTTTTTCCATCGCCGGAAAAAGAATGTCTTTAATCTGGTCAAGTTGAAAATCGGAATCGCCGTGCAGGGTGATGGTTTTGTTTTTTTCGTCCAGTTCCACCTTGGCGGCAGTGCCTTTGAAATCGTAGCGGTTATCGACCTGGCGGGTAGCGACATCCACGGCGTTTTTCAAGGCTTCCATGTCGGCTTCGGAAGTAAAGTCAAATGAGGGCATGTTCTTGCTCCTTTAGCCGTAGTAGCAAACGTAGTGATACGGTTCGCCGGAAACTTCAATCTCGAAACTGGAATTGCCGGGGGCGTTGAAGGATTCGCCCGCGCCGCAGGTTTTCCATTCTGTTTCGCCTTGCAACCGCACGCGGCATGCGCCCGCGACGGTTTCCATCACTTCCGGCGCGCCCGTGTTGAAGGTGAGTTTGGACGGCAGAATCACGCCGATGGTTTTTTTGGAACCGTCGGCAAACAACACGGTGTGGCTGACGCATTTGCCGTCGAAATAGACATTGCCCGCTTTCAATACGGAAACATTGTCGAAAGAATCAGTTTTGTGGGTCATGTGTGTAGTAACCTGTTGAAAGATCAGGGCAACCAGACGGGTCGCCCTGATGGATGAGAAAGCATTTATTTTTGCTTGCGCGCCTTCAAATTGGCGGCAATCCGCAAACGCAGCGCGTTCAGCCGGATGAAACCGGCGGCGTCCTTCTGGTCATAAGCGCCCGCGTCATCTTCAAAAGTGGCGATGGTGGAATCAAACAGGGAATCCGTTTTTGAATCGCGCCCCGCGACAATGACATTGCCCTTGTAAAGTTTCAGGCGCACATTGCCATTCACGTTTTGCTGGGTGTAGTCAATCAGGGCTTGCAGCGCGTGACGTTCGGGACTCCACCAGTAGCCGTTGTACACGATGCTGGCGTAGCGCGGCATGAGGTCGTCCTTCAAGTGGGCGGCTTCGCGGTCTAGGGTCACGGATTCGATGGCGCGGTGCGCCTTCAACAGAATCGTGCCGCCGGGCGTTTCGTAGCAACCGCGCGATTTCATGCCGACATAGCGGTTTTCCACGAGGTCAAGACGCCCGATGCCGTGCTTGCCGCCCAGTTTGTTCAGCGTCGCCAGCAGTTCGTGCGCCTTTAAGCGTTGCCCGTTGATGGCAACGAGATCGCCGCGTTCAAAATCCAGATCGACGTATTCCGCCTGGTCAGGCGCTTTTTCCGGCGAAACCGTCCAACGCCACATGTCTTCTTCCGCCTCCGCCGACGGGTCTTCCAGATGGCGACCTTCGTAGGAAATGTGCAGCAGATTGGCGTCCATCGAATAAGGCGAACCGCCCTGCCGATGCTTCATTTCCACGGGGATGCCGTTCTTTTCGGCATAGGCGAGCAATTTTTCCCGCGAAAGCAAATCCCACTCGCGCCACGGGGCAATGACTTTGATGCCGGGTTTCAGCGCGTAAGCGCCGAGTTCAAAGCGCACCTGATCGTTGCCCTTGCCGGTCGCGCCATGCGAAATGGCGTCCGCGCCGGTCTTCTCCACAATCTCGATCAGCCGCTTGGCAATCAGCGGGCGGGCGATGGACGTGCCGAGCAGGTACTCGCCCTCGTAAATGGTGTTGGCGCGAAACATGGGAAAGACGAAATCGCGCACAAATTCTTCGCGCAGGTCGTCGATGAAAATGTTGTCCGGCTTGATGCCGAATTTCAGCGCCTTCTCCCGCGCCGGTTCCAGTTCCTCCCCCTGCCCCAGATCAGCGGTAAACGTCACCACCTCGCACTGATAAGTGTCCTGCAACCATTTCAGGATCACCGAAGTATCCAGCCCGCCAGAGTAGGCGAGCACTGCTTTTTTAACGTCGCTCATGTTTGACCTGTCATTTGATCGGGCGCGCCCGAATTTCACAAAAACACAGAGTCTACCACTACGGTAGAGGATGGTGGAAAAGGGAAGGCATCGAAGAACATTGGGGCAGAATGTTTGACCATTCCTCCCTATCTTCAACAATTTGTCGCCGTGCCGTAGAGACCGTCATGCCATCCAGTCTTGTTCATCAAATGTTCAGCGTTTCCTTAAAGCTGAAAATCTTTGGCGGTACAGCGGCAAGACTGGAGTCGCAACTTGAAATCACTGGACATCAACAGTGAAACCGCCCGGATTGCCCTGCAACACCGTTCACCATGTCTCCGAACACCTGTCTATGATGTTCCCGGTCTGTACAGTGGGAGAGGGTTGGGGAGAGGGGCTGTTTCGTAGGGGCAGGTTTCAAACCTGCCCGCAGTGGCATTGTCGGAGCGCAGGGCGGGTTTGAAACCCGCCCCTACAACGGTAGGACGGGTATTCCCCATAAAAAACCCGCCGGAAGGCGGGTTTTTGTGGTGCGGTCTGGTTTGCCCGCTTAGCGGAGTTGCCGCCAGCTTTGGCGACCTTTTTTGGTCGAGCAGGACAACAGGGAAAC
>JAITSU010000054.1 GCA_031287525.1 Zoogloeaceae bacterium
GCTTGCTTGCTTGCTTGCTTGCTTGCTTGCTTGCTTGCTTGCTTGCAAAAATTGTTGCGCCGGTTTTTGAAATGTCAAGGGAATTCGTCAGATTTTTCATGATTTATTCATTTTCGTGAATGAAAAGATTGAAAGATTCTATTCGCTCCGTATAAAAGCGCAAGACACAATTCATCCGCGCCCAAAGTGGCGGGAGCAGGGTAGAAGGGTAGGGCGCGTTCTCCGAACGCGCCGTTTGTTTTCATTGACTGCGGCGGGTTCTTCGATGCCGCCCTACCTAAAATTCTGCGCGTAGTCGTCAGGCGAAGTCGCAGAATCCATTTGGTGGGTGGAAGTGGATTCCGCGACTGCGGGCGCACCGCGCCCTCCGCGCGGAATGACACGGGGAGAGGCGGGCTTTATGGTGGCGGGAGCCTCTTGCTCCCACGACGGGCGAACGCAGTTCGCCCCTACGCCGTAGGTAAGGTCACGAACGGGAGCAGGATGCTCCCGCTACTTTGCGCCCCTTGTAGGGGCGGGTTTCAAACCCGCCCTGCGCTCCGACAATACAACGGTGGGCAGGTTTGAAACCTGCCCCTACGGAATATCCCTTTACCCACGGTGTACGCCCATAAGGGGAATGGGGAGACAATCGCCGAACTCGCCGTTGTTGACGGCGGCGGTTTCTTTGGTGCCGCCGGACGTTAACATTCGGCTGTTTCTTCGATGCAGCCCTACCTGAAACAATGCGGGCGGTTCGCGAACCGCCCCTGCGTCTGGCGTGATTGCCCTGTCGTTACCTGTCTGCGGGAGCAGGATGCTCCCGCCACTTTCTGTCCCCTGACCTCTGTTCCCTGATATATAATCCGCCCCGTTTCAAGGTGCTGTGGCGGCGTTCTGTCGTCACACTGAAACGGGAAAGCGGTGCGTTCTGCCACATGATGCGGAACAAATCCGCTGCTGCCCCCGCAACGGTAAGCGAGTGCGGCGTCATCATCAATGTCACTGGATTTTACAAAAATCCGGGAAGGCGATGACGCAAGACTTGCAAGCCCGGAGACCGGCCTGAAACGATACGCGATGCGTGCTGCGGGGAGCGGCGCGGGCGGTCGGTTTTTGACCTCTTGTTGGTTTCCCCTTGGCATGTGTCACATCCACAACGCAATTCCGGCGCGCGGGGACGCTTTGCCGGAAAGGGGAAATTTTATGTATCCACATCTGAAACCCGCTTTGAAACCCATTGCGGCCTTGTTGCCTTTATTGTTTGTCGCGCCGCTCCATGCCGCCGATGAAAAACCCGACGCCATCGCCGATGCCATCATCGTGACGGCAACGCGCCAGCCCATACGGGCTTCGGAAGTGCTGGCGGATGTTACGGTGATTGACCGGGCGGAAATTGAAAAGAGCGGTCAGGACACCATCGACGAACTGCTCGCCCGCCAGCCTGGGGTGCAGCTTTATACCAGCGGCGGCGCAGGCACGATTTCCGGCCTGTTTTTACGCGGCGCGAATCCCAACCAGACCAAGGTGCTGGTCGATGGCATCGCCATCAATAATTCAAATGACGGCAAGTCCGCCTTGCAATTTTTATCGTTGGACAGCGTGGAGCGCATCGAAATCCTGCGCGGCCCGGCTTCTTCGCTTTACGGTTCGGACGCCATCGGCGGGGTGATTAGCATCATCACCCGAAACGGCAGACAGGGGTTGCGCGCCGATGGATTTGTCGGCTACGGCAGCCACAATACCCGACGCGCCAACGCGGGAATTTCCGGCGGCGACGAGCATTGGCGTTTTCGGGTAGAAGCCAACCATTATGAAACCGACGGATTTTCCGCTTCCCGTCATGCCAGCAACAAGGACGCCGACAACGACGCTTATCGCAACACGGGTGGCGCGGCCTCAGTTTCCTTTCTGCCTGCCGAAGGGCATGAAATCGGTTTGATTTACCGCAACAACAAGGGGCTTGTCCATTACGACAGCGATAGCGGCTATGCTCACCCCGCCAGCGATTACGATTACCGCCAGCGGTTTGAAACGGAACAATGGCAGATTTTCAGCAAGAACCGCATTCTGGACAATTGGGAAAGTACCTTGCGCTATGGTGAAGCGGAAGACGATGACAAGGATTACGCCTGGGATCGCTGGGCTTCGGCAGAATCCCTCACCAGAACGCATACCCGCAACAGGCAACTCTCCTGGCAAAACGACATCGCCCTGCCTTTGGGCAAGGCGCTTCTGGCGGTTGAAAAACAGAAACAGGACATCGGGCCGCGTTATGACAGCACGGGAAGCACGCTCTTTAGCGACCATTCGCCCAGCGTCAGCAATACTTCTTACCTTGCCGGGTGGACAGCGCATCAGGACAAGCATAGCTGGCAGTTGAACGCCCGCCATGACAAGCATTCCCGGTTCGGCAACAAGACCACCTACAGCGCCGCCTACGGCTACCAGTTCACAAACGCCTTGCGCGGTCATATCAGTTACGGTACGGCTTTTCACGCGCCAACCGTCGTTCAGCTCTACAAAACCAAATGGGGCAGCAATAACCCGGACTTGAAACCGGAAGAATCCAGAAACAGCGAAGCGGGGCTGACGTGGGAACAAGGCGCGCATCAGGCTTCGGCGACCTACTACCGCAATCGCGTCAAAAACCTGTTTGGTTATGACCCGTTGACGTACAAGGAAATCAACATCAACAAGGCGCTTCAGGAAGGCGTTACGCTAGGCTATGCCGGACAATTCGGCGCATGGCGTCTGCGCGCTGCCTACGACTGGTTGAACGCCATCGACAAGAGTCACCATGATGAACGTCTGATTCGTCGCGCCCGCAACAGCGGCAGCGTCGCGTTGTCCCATACCTGGAATCAACTGGAAACCGGGGTGGAAGTCATCGCCGTCGGGCGTCGTCGTGACAGCGTTTACGATCCCTCCACCTACGCGGCTTCAGACGACGATCTGGGCGGCTACACGCTCACCAACCTGACGGCGCGTTACGCGCTGACCAGAGAAGTGAGTCTGGAAGGTCGCCTGAGCAACCTCTTTGACAAAAAGTACGAACTGGCGAGAGGCTACAACACCGACGGTTTTAATGCCTTTGTCGGCGTTCGCTACACGCCTTCCAGATAGGAAATCCCCCCTTGTGGGCGTATACCGTGGGGAAGCTGTTTCGTAGGGGCAGGTTTCAAACCTGCCCGCCGTTGCCTCATCGGAACGCACAGGGCGGGTTTGAAACCCGCCCCTACAAGGGCGAGGGGAGAAAATCAAAGTAGCGGGAGCATCCTGTTCCCGCAGACAGGTAACGACAGGGCGATCACGCCAGACGTAGGGGCGGTTCGCGAACCGCCCCTACAACCGCAAAACGCCCGCAGAAGGCGTGTTCGGTAATTGCCTCCCCGCTCTCCTTGTGGGCGTACACCGTGGGGAAGGGGATATTTCGTAGGGGCAGGTTTCAAACCTAGGTAGGGCGCGTTCTCCGAACGCGCCGGACGTTAACCACGGCGGTTTCGGAGAACGCGCCCTGCAAGGGGCGAGGGGAGAAAATCAAAGTGGCGGGGGCATCCTGCTCCCGCCGCTTCAATGGCATTCACGCGGTTGCCCTGATACGATTGCCCTGCGCCGCCCGCCTGAACCCTGCTATGATTACGCTTTTCCCATCACAAGACATTTTTCATCGCTGATGAGTCTTTTTTCCCTCATCGTCGTTTTCCTGCTGGAACAACTGCATCCCCTGGATTACTCGCGCTGGGTGGCGCGTCCGGCGCGGGCGTGGACGGCTTTTCTGGAACGCCACATTGACGCGGGCGGTTATCGGCAGGGCGTTCTGGGTACGGGGCTGGCGCTCCTGCCGCCATTGTTGCTGGCGGGCGTCGTCTATTGCGTTTTCTATCGCGTCAGCCCGCTGCTGGCGTTCTTCATCAATGTGCTGGCGCTCTATTTGACGATGGGCTTCCGGCAGTTCAGCCATTTTTACACCGACATCCAACTGGCGTTGCGCCTGAATGACCTGGAACGCGCGCGCAGTCTGCTTTCGGAATGGCGGGGCGAGGCGGTGATTTCTGCCGATCCCGGCGATTTGGCGCGGCTTTCCATTGAAACCGCGTTGTCGGCGTCGCATCGACACGTTTTCGCGGTGCTGTTATGGTTCGTAATTTTGCCCGGCCCTTTGGGGGCGTTGCTGTATCGCTTCTCGCACCTGTTGTCGGAACACTGGCGCGAACGCGGGGAATTCGGGCGTTTCGCCGGACAACTGTTCAAGGTCATCGAATGGCTGCCCGCCCGCGCCACGGCGGCGACGTTTGCCGTGGTCGGCAATTTTGAAGACGCCGTATATTGCTGGCGTCGGCACGCGACGCGCTGGTATGATCATGGTCTTGGCATTGTCCTCGCCAGCGGCGCGGGCGCTTTGGGTGTGCGCCTCGGTATGCCCGTAGCGGAAAATCCGGCGTGGTCGGAAGAAGCGTTGGCGGGCAACAGCGGGTTTGGCAATGACGCAGCCAGCGATTCGGGTCTGGGAGAAGCGGCAGATACGGATTTCATGCAAAGCGCCACGGGGCTGGTCTGGCGCGCGACCGTGTTGTGGTTATTGATGTTGGTGGTTTTGGGGCTTGCCAGACTGGCAGGCTGATTGATTTTTTTCACAAGGAGTAGATGTACATGAGCAAAGATATTGTGATTTTGAGCGCAGCGCGTTCTGCCATTGGCGCTTTTGGCGGTTCCCTGTCCGGTATTGAACCTGCCGAACTCGGTGGTCTGGTCATCAAGGAAACCATCGCCCGTTCCGGCGTTGACCCCAGGCAGATTTCCTATGCTGCCGTCGGTAACATCATCCCCACGGATGCCCGTTATCCCTATGTGGCGCGTGTCGCCACCATTCAGGGCGGTCTTTCCATGGATTCCGTCGCTTTCGCCGTCAACCGCCTCTGCGGTTCCGCCATGCAAGCCGTCGTTTCTTCCAGCCACGCCATCCAGGCGGGTGACGCCGATTTCGCGCTGGCAGGCGGCGTTGAAAGCATGTCGCGCGGCGCTTACCTGCTGCCCGCGCTGCGTTCCGGCGCGCGCATGGGCGACACCACCGCGCTGGACGCGATGGTGTCCGTGATTACCGACCCGTTCGGCGTCGGACACATGGGCATCACCGCTGAAAATCTGGCGGTCAAGTACGGCATCACCCGCGAACAACAAGACGAATTCGCGCTGGAATCGCAAAAACGCGCCGCCGCTGCCCGCGAAGCCGGTTATTTCAAGGGGCAAATCGTTCCCATTACGCTGAAAAGCCGCAAGGGAGATGTGGTGTTCGACACCGACGAACACCTGAAACCCGACACCACGCTGGAAAAACTCGCCAAAATGAAACCCGCCTTCAAAAAAGACGGCACGGTTACGGCGGGTAACGCCTCCGGTCTGAACGACGCGGGCGCTTTTCTGGTGCTGGCAGACGCAGCCAAGGCTTCCGCCGCTGGCTACAAGCCCATCGCCCGCCTCGTTGCCTACGCCATCGCTGGCGTACCCAACGACATCATGGGTTATGGCCCCGTGCCTTCGACCAAGCTGGCGCTGCAACGCGCCGGTCTGACGCTCGACCAGATCGACATCATCGAGTCCAACGAAGCCTTCGCCGCGCAATCCCTGACGGTCGCCAAGGAACTCGGACTTGACCCTGCCAAGACCAACCCCAACGGCGGCGCCATCGCCATCGGTCATCCGGTCAGCGCCACGGGCAGCGTCATCATCACCAAGCTCCTGCATGAACTGCAACGCACCAACAAGCGTTACGGTCTTGCCACCATGTGCATCGGCGGCGGACAAGGCATCACCACCATCTACGAACGCCTGTAATTTTCGGGTTTGTGGAATAAAAAAACGGCGTCTGCGGACGCCGTTTTTTTGATATAGCCCTGCCGGATGTATCCGGGTAGGGCGGCATCGAAGAACGCGCCGGGCGTAACGTCCGGCGGTTTCGGAGAAACCGCCCTACCTTGAGGAGCCGACGGGAGGCGTCGGGTTTGTTTCATCCGTCAGCGTTAATCCGCTGGATGAGTTTTTGCAGCACGGCTTCCGCCTGGTCGTTCGGCACCTGGCAGGTGCCTGCCGCCTGATGTCCGCCGCCGCCGTAGGAGAGCATCAGTTCGCCGACGTTGGTTTTGCTGGAACGATCGAGGATGGATTTGCCGGTGGCGAAAACGGTGTTTTGTTTTTGCAAGCCCCAAAGGATATGGATGGAGATATTGGTTTCGGGGAACAGGGCGTAAATCATGAAGCGGTTGGCGGCGTAGATGATTTCTTCGTCGCGCAGGTCGAGCACAACCAGATTTTTATACACGCGAGCGCAACGCCTGATTTGTTCGTCGGCTTTTTTGGCGTGTTCAAAATACAGGTCGCTGCGTTCCTTGACATCGGGTAGCTGGAGAATTTCGCCGATGGTGTGATGCTTGCAGTATTTGATCAAATCCATCATCAGCGCGTAGTTGCTGATGCGAAATTCGCGGAAACGCCCCAAGCCGGTGCGAGCGTCCATCAGGTAATTCAACAGCACCCAGTCGGCAGGCTCAAGGATTTCATCGCGGGAGAATTGGGCGCTGTCGGCCTTGTCCACCGCTTCCATCATGTCGTCGGAGATTTCGGGGAAGGTGCTTTTACCGCCGTAGTAGTCATACACCACACGCGCGGCGGAAGGGGCGCGCGGGTCGATGATGTAGTTTTTGTGTTCGCCGGGATTGCGGATGCTCTCGGACAAGTGATGGTCGAAGACCAGATGCGCGTCGGCGACGTAGGGTAGGTTGGTGGTGATGTCGCGGGCGGTCACGTCGATTTTGCCATCTTGCATGTCTTTGGGATGGACGAATTTGATGTCGTCAATCAGGTTGAGTTCGTTCAACAGAACGGCGCAGACCAGACCATCGAAATCGCTGCGGGTGACCAGACGGAATTTTTCGTGGCTCATGGGAAATCTCCGGGAACAGATGCGAATGAAGTACGTATTAAAGCACAAGGCCGCGCGCTCGGAGCGACCTTGCGCGCTTTTTACACGCCACTTTTTAGCTGGCGCCCTTTTCCGTGACCACCAATGCCGTGAGATTGACCACGCGCCGCACCGAGGCGGACGAGGTTACGACATGCACAGGGCGCGCCGTACCCATCAGGATGGGGCCGATGGTGACGCCATCGCCGCCGGTCATTTTGAGCAGGTTGTAGGAAATGTTGGCGGCGTCCAGATTCGGCATGATGAGCACATTGGCTTCGCCCTTCAACGGCGATTCCGGGTCGGAAGACTGGCGCACGCGCTCGGAAAGCGCGGTGTCGCCGTGCATTTCGCCGTCGATTTCCAGCCCCGGCGCCTGTTCGCGCACGAGCGCGAGGGCTTGGCGCATCTTGATGGCGGAAGTCGACTGCGAAGAACCGTAATTGGAGTGGGAAAGCATGGCAATCTTCGGCGTGAAACCGAAGCGGCGCACGGTTTCTGCCGCCATCAGGGTGATTTCCGCGATTTGCCGGGCGTCGGGATTTTCGTTCACATGCGTGTCCGCGATGAACAGGGCGCGGCGCGGCAGCAGCAGGTGATTCAGGGCGGCCAGCGTGTTGTGACCGGCGGCTTTGCCGATGATTTCGTCGATTTCGCGCACATGCAGGTCAAAATACCCGGAAAGACCGCAAATCAGCCCATCCGCATGTCCCAGTTTGACGAGCAGCGCGCCCAACACGGTGCTGTCGGAACGAACGCGCAGCTTTGCCATCTCAAGAGTGATGCCCTGACGCTTCATCAGGTGGTGATAGGCTTGCCAGCATTCCTGATAATGCTCGGCGTTATCCGGGTCGACGATTTCAAAATCCACGCCGGCGCGAATCTTCAGATTGGCTTTTTGCAGGTTTTGGGCGATGACGGTCGGACGCCCGATCAGAATCGGATGCGCCAACTTTTCTTCGCGCACAATTTGCGCGGCGCGCAGCACCCGCACATCCTCGCCTTCGGCGTAAACCACGCGGCGGCTCGGCATCTGCCGGGCAGTCTGAAAAATGGAGCGCATCCCCGCGCCGGTCTGATAGACGAATTCGGTCAGGCGTTGGCGATAGGCGTCCCAATCCGTAATGGGGCGCGTTGCCACGCCGGATTCCATCGCGGCGCGAGCGACCGCCGGAGCGATACGCACAATCAGACGCGGGTCGAAAGGCTTGGGGATCAGGTATTCGCGCCCGAATTCCAGTTGATGCCCCGGATAGGCGACCGCCACTTCATCGGAAATTTCCGCTTCCGCCATTTCAGCGATGGCGTGGACGCACGCCAACTTCATTTCTTCGGTGATGCGGGTCGCGCCCACATCCAGCGCGCCCCGGAAAATGAAGGGGAAGCAGAGCACGTTATTGACCTGATTCGGGTAATCCGAACGTCCGGTGGCGATGATGGCATCCGGGCGAACCCCTTTCGCCAGTTCCGGCATGATTTCCGGCGTCGGATTCGCCAGCGCGAAAATCAGGGGATTGGGCGCCATGCTGGTGACCATTTCGGGTTTCAACACGCCAGCGGTGGAAAGCCCCAGGAAGATGTCGGCATCCTTGACGGCATCGCCCAGGGTACGCGCTTGGGTGTCTTGCGCGTATTGCGCTTTGGTGGCATCCAGTTTTTCGTCACGACCAATCCAAATCACGCCCTTGGAATCGCAGACGGTGACATTTTCCTTCTTCACGCCCAGATGACACCAGAGATTCAGGCAGGAGATGGCGGCAGCGCCCGCGCCGGAACAAACCACCTTGACGGCTTCAATTTTCTTGCCGACGACCCGAAGACCATTCAGCATGGCGGCGGCAGAAATAATGGCCGTGCCGTGCTGGTCATCGTGAAAGACCGGAATGTTCATCCGTTCCTTGAGTTTTTCCTCAATATAGAAACACTCAGGCGCCTTGATGTCTTCCAGATTGATGCCGCCCAGCGTAGGTTCCAGCGAGGCGATGATGTCGATCAGTTTGTCCGGGTCGTTTTCCGCAAGCTCGATGTCGAACACGTCGATGTTGGCGAATTTCTTGAACAGGCAACCCTTGCCTTCCATCACCGGCTTGGCGGCGAGGGGGCCGATGTTGCCCAGGCCAAGCACCGCCGTGCCGTTGGTGACAACGCCGACCAGATTGGCGCGGGACGTGTATTCAGCCGCCGCGTTCGGGTCTTCCACGATGGCCTCGCAAGGGACGGCGACGCCGGGAGAATAGGCAAGCGCCAAATCCCGCTGGTTGGTCAGCCCCTTGGTGGGAAGAACGGAAATCTTGCCGGGAGTAGGGTGGCGGTGATAGTCGAGCGCGGCCTCGCGCAAATCCTTTTCCATATAATCCTCGTTGTTCTGAACGCCCCCGCCTTCGGCGCAGGGAAAGCCCGTAAGTATACCGTTAAACAGGTGTCAGGTGTCAGATGACAGGAATCAAAAACGAGAGTGGGGCAGGGGGGGGGAAATTGTGTTGTCATCGGAACCCCGCTCCCTCCGCGCTATGCGCCGCTGACGGGAGATTGGTTTTCTGATGCTGTAACCTGACCTTCCTCTATGGTTCAATATCATCGGCTGTATCGCTGACCGTCATGTCGTAGGGGCGCTTCGCGAAGCGCCCCTACGACTGTAGGTGCCTTTGTTGGATTGCGCCAATGCCGCACGCTCACGGTAGAATGCGTCCTTTGATTTTTCGGGAATAAACCCATGTGCGGCATTGTGGCGGCGACGGCGCGGGATAACGTGGTGCCGGTCCTGATTGAAGGACTGAAAAAACTTGAATATCGGGGTTACGATTCCGCCGGTATTGCGGTGTTGCAGGCGAATCAACTGGAACGGCGGCGCGCCCTGGGGCGGGTGGCGGAACTGGAAGCCAAATCGCAAGGGCTGATCGCCATGACCGGCATTGCCCATACCCGTTGGGCGACGCATGGCGCTCCGGCGGAAAAGAACGCGCATCCCCTGATTTCCAACGGGCTGGCGGTGGTGCATAACGGCATCATCGAAAATTACGCCGAACTGAAAACTGAACTCGCGGCATTGGGCTACGAATTCACTTCCGAAACCGATACGGAAACCATCGCCCACCTGATTGCCGAACAACAAAAACACCCGTCATCCCCCGATTTGGCAGACGCCGTGCGGCGGGCTTGCCAACGCTTGAAGGGCGCTTACGCCATTGCCGTGGTGTCCGAACAGTCGCCGGGGCAGGTGGTGGTGGCGCGGGAGGGCGCGCCGCTGCTCCTGGGTCTGGGCGAGGCGGGACATTACGCCGCATCCGATACTTCCGCGTTGTTGAAGGTGACGCGCCAGATGATTTATCTGGAAAACGGCGATGTCGCCGACTTGCGACCGGAGGGTTTTGCCATCACCCGTTTTGACGGGCAGCCGGTCAGTCGTCCCGTGGTGGTTTCCCAACTCGCCGCTGACGCGGTGGAATTGGGGCATTACCGCCACTACATGCAAAAGGAAATTTTCGAGCAGCCGGAAGCGCTGGCGAACACGCTGGAAATGGTCAGCGCCACCACGAGCCTGCAAACCGGATTATTTGGCGCGGATGCCGCCGAGATTCTGGGGCAAGCCGAATCAGTACTGATTCTGGCGTGCGGCACCAGCAATCACGCGGGCATGGTGGCGCGTTACTGGATTGAGCAAATCGCCAAAATTCCGGTCAATGTGGAATTCGCCAGCGAATACCGCTATCGGGATTCCGTACCCAATCCCAAACAACTCATCGTCGCTATCTCCCAATCCGGCGAAACCGCCGACACCCTCGCCGCCCTGTGCCACGCCAGAGCCTTGGGGCAGCCGATGACGCTGGCGATTTGCAATGTCGCCGAATCCGCCATCGTGCGCGAATCGGCGTTGCGCTTCATCACAAGAGCGGGGCTGGAAATCGGCGTCGCCTCCACCAAAGCTTTCACCACGCAGCTTGCCGCCCTGTTTCTGCTGGCGCTGACCCTCGCCAAGCAAAAAGGGCGACTGCCGGAAGCCGATGAAGCCAAACACCTGCAAGCCCTGCGCCATCTGCCCGTCGCCATCCAGAAAGTGCTGGCGCTGGAACCGGAAATCGCGGCCTGGGCGCGTCGCTTCGCCAACAAGCAACACGCCCTGTTTCTGGGACGCGGACGCCATTTTCCGATTGCGCTGGAAGGCGCGTTGAAACTCAAAGAAATCTCCTACATCCACGCCGAAGCCTATCCCGCCGGAGAACTCAAACACGGCCCGCTGGCGCTGGTGGACAAGGAAATGCCGGTCGTCGCCGTCGCGCCCAACGACGAACTTCTGGAAAAACTCAACAGCAACCTGCAAGTCGTCCGCGCCCGTGGCGGCGAACTCTACGTTTTTGCCGACCAGGGCTGCCAGATTCAGGACGACTACAAAAACGACGACGGCGTACACATCCTCGCCCTGCCCGAACACTACGGCCCGCTTTCCCCGATTTTGCACGTCATCCCCCTGCAACTGCTGGCTTACCACGCGGCGCTCATCAAGGGGACGGATGTGGATAAACCGCGCAATCTGGCGAAGTCGGTGACGGTGGAATGAGAGAGATTGATCGCGTTCTGAGTAGCGTGCTGATGATTTGCCTCGGTACATTCTGCATTTATTTGGGGGTAACAGAGCATCCCGAAAACCAGGCATGGTACTCGCAAGCCGTACATGCCACGGGGGTTGTGGTAGACAATGAATACTCCCACAAACACGACGGTTTCACATCAATCGTGGAATTTACAGACACCAGCGGACAAATCCACATCATACGTGCTAACTACGCCTTTCGCCACATTAACGATGTCGTCAACATTGTCTATGCCAAAGACGATCCTTCCAACGCAAAGTTGTTTACTTGGGTGGAACGTTATTTTGACCCTTTGCTGTGCGCTGTCATGGGGTTTTCATTCATTTGGATAGGCATCAAGGCTTTTCGGGATGAGATCCAATTTTCGGATTCGGAATGAAATCCAAAGCTGGCAACATCGCGCATGAATGTTAATATGCTGGACAAATTAAGCATTCGATGAACACAACCCCGTCTTTCACATGTCCCATCACCACTTTTTCCCCATACCCAAATTCGCCACACTCGCCCTTACCCTGATTGCCCTGACTTTGGTCGGGCAGGCGTCGGCGCAAACGACAGAAACGCCGCAATCCCTTCCTCCCGCCGTCAGCCGCGCGCTTGCCGCCGCGAAAATCCCGGAAAACGCCGTGGCAGTGACGGTGCAGGCGCTCGACCAGAACGCGCCGCTGCTTGCCCACAACGCGCAAACGCCGATGAATCCCGCGTCGGTGATGAAGCTCGTGACCACCTACGCGGCGCTGGAAATGTTGGGCGCTGCCGCGACCTGGCAGACCAGCGTTTGGAGCGAGGCGCAGCCCGACGCGGACGGGAATTTACGCGGCAATCTGTATGTGCAGGGCAGCGGTGACCCCAAGCTGAATCTGGAAAATTTCTGGATCTTGCTGCGCCAGTTGCGAGCGCGTGGCGTACAAAACATCGGCGGCGATCTGGTGCTCGACCGTTCGCGTTTTTCCCTGCCGCCCTATAATCCCGCCGCCTTCGACAAACGCCCGCTACGCGCTTACAACGTGGGACCGGACGCGCTGATGGTCGATTTTTACGCCATGCGCTTCATCCTGCGACCGGAAGACAATACCATACGCTTCATCAACGAAAGCCCGAACGACCGCCTGCAAGTCGTGGCGCAACTCACTCCCGGCAAAGGCGGCTGCGACGGCTGGCGCGACCGGCTGAACATCCGCAACGAAGCGGGGCGGCTGGAAATCAGCGGCAAATACCCGGTGAGTTGCGGTGAAAAAGTCCTGCTGCTTTCCCCCTTGCCGCCGGAAACCCACATCGACGGGCTGTTCCGCGCCCTCTGGCGGGAAATGGGCGGCAGCCTGAAAGGAAAAGTCCGCGCCGGCGTCGTGCCCGCCAATGTCAAACTGCTGGCGCGACAAAGCTCGCCGCCGGTTGCCGAAATCGTGCGCGACGTGAATAAATGGAGCAACAACGTCATGGCGCGTCAGCTTTTTCTGGCGTTAAGCGGCGAAGAAGGCACACCGAAAGCGGCGGCGCAGCGCACTGGTGTCTGGTTGCAAAGTCAAGGTCTGAACTTCCCCGAACTCGTGCTGGAAAACGGCTCCGGTCTGTCGCGGCAGGAGCGCATCAGCGCCGCCAACCTGAACCGCCTGCTCATCGCCGCCTGGCAAAGCGCCGTCATGCCGGAATTCATCGCCTCGCTCCCCGTCGCCGCCGTAGACGGCACCATGCAAAAACGGCTGCGCGGCACCCCCGCCGCCGGACGCGCCCGCATCAAAACCGGCACCCTCGATGGCGTCAAGGCAGCGGCAGGTTATGTGCAGGACGAACAGGGCAGACGCTACGCGGTGACATTTTTGATTAACCATGCCAATTCAGGGGCAGGGGAGCGGGCGGTGGATGCGCTGCTGGTTTGGGTGGCGGCGGGAAGGCGGTGACTTCACAATGCGAGATAACAGGCGACGTAACCGCAACATTGGCACGGTCAAGCAGGGACACGGGCAAAATAACCATTTGTGCATTCCTGGGCATTGGAGTACTGATGATTACCGGAATTTTACCGAGCGGCTGACCCAATACAAAAAAATTGCGCGCATCATCAATGAGCATGAATTCACCTTTGTTGTGGAAGATACCAGAACGGATTGCAGCCATGCCTGCACAGTCGAAGATGTTGTATTCATGCTTTCCCATATTCCCGCTGCGGATTATGGTAATTTACGACTAATTATTTTTCGGCAGCCGAAACGCAAAGAAGAAATTTTGTCGCCTGTATGGGGGCGTCTCCGTTATTTTTATCATTTTGAAGGAGTGGAACAACCTGCTGTTGTGCTTGAAGCCGTCCCAAATAAAAGTCACCTGAAATACTCAAAAGGTATGCCGTTGGATGTGCGAAATGAATTTGATCGTCTCAAAAAAGATGGTCATGTCTTTATTGCCGATAAAAGAGGCTATACCAGCAAATTGACACAGGAAACCGTGCGGGCTACGCAACTCTATCGCACATTACTGCACGAATTTGGTCATTATGTGGAATACCGGCAATTCGTAGAAAATCCCGGCAGTGAATTTTCGGATATGGATGAGGTGGCACGTTCTTCCTATTACTTTGACAGTATCCCATCGGCTGAAAAAGAAAAATTCGCTCATGCTTACGCAGACCGGCTTCGTGATGCCTTGCTTCTCAAAGGCATTATTCCTTTCTCCCGCAGACATTGAGCGCGTACATCGCTCAACCAGATTACGGTTCCTGTAACAGTCTCGCGTTAGATACGCCGATGACGGCGCGGCAGGATAACGGCTTCAATGCTTTTGTCCGCAAGGTGTCCAGGGAGAACATCCGTATCGCAGGTCTTGTCCGGGTAAACAGCCCCTCTGTAACGCATTGAATGAAAACGAGAAAATCAACATCATTTGACTATGGCATAGAGGAACGCGCGCGCGATGGTCAACAGAGGCTAAAATCTCCCATAGCCTTCCTCCCCATTCCCTGTTAGACTCGCGCCCCTTTTGCGGGTTTTCTCCGTTTTTCGGGTTTCCCCCATTTTCTCGCGCTGCGTAAATTTCAGTCTTTTCGCCCGGCGCGTCTTCCCCTAGCGATGTCCGCCAGACTGACCTGCTTGCCTGCAAGCGGGCGGCAGGCGTCGGGAGCGTTTTATTCTCATGCGATTCACCGAACTGGGGCTTGTCCCCGAACTTTTACGCGCGGTCAGCGAAACCGGCTATACCGAACCCACCCCCATTCAACGCGACGCCATCCCCCTCGTTCTGCAAGGACGCGATCTGATGGGCTGCGCGCAAACCGGCACCGGCAAAACCGCCGGATTTACCTTGCCCATGCTGCAACGCCTGTTGCAAGCCAAAAAACATTCCCACAGCCGTGGCCCGCGCGCGCTGGTGCTGGCGCCGACGCGCGAACTCGCCTTGCAGGTGGAAGAAAGCGTGCGGACTTACGGCAAACATCTGTCCCTGAAATCGCTCGCCATGTTCGGCGGCGTCGGCATGAATCCGCAAATCGCCGCCTTGCGGCGGGGCGTGGATATTCTGGTGGCGTGTCCCGGTCGTTTGCTCGACCATGTGAATCAGCGCACGCTGGATTTGTCCGGCGTGGAAATTCTGGTGCTGGACGAAGCTGACCGCATGTTGGACATGGGCTTTATCCGCGATATTCGCAAAATTCTGGCGCTGCTGCCGGACAAAAACAAACGTCAAAACCTGCTTTTTTCCGCCACCTTCTCCGACGAAATCCGCCAACTGGCGGCGGGCTTCCTGCACGACCCCGCTTATGTGGAAGTGGCGCGTCGCAACGCTCCGGCGGAAGCGGTGAAGCAAACCATCATCCCGCTGGATAAAGACCGCAAAAAAGACGCCCTGCTGCATCTTTTCAACACACGCGGCTGGAATCAGGCGTTGATTTTTACCCGCACCAAGCACGGCGCCGACGCGCTCTCCAGAACGCTGGAAAAAAGCGGCATCCGTTCCGCCGCCCTGCACGGCAACAAAACCCAGAGCGCGCGGGTACGCGCCCTGACCGATTTCAAGAACGGCAAGCTCTCCGCGCTGGTGGCGACCGACATCGCCGCGCGTGGCATCGACATCGACCAGTTGCCCTTTGTCATCAACTACGAACTGCCCAACATCGCCGAAGACTACGTGCACCGTATCGGTCGCACCGGACGCGCCGGCGCGGAAGGCGAGGCGTATTCGCTGGTCTGCCACGATGAAAAAGACTACCTGAAAGGCATCGAACGCCTGATTCGCAAAGACCTCGACCGCCTGACGCTACCCGGCTTCGAGCCGGAAATGACACTGGAAAACCCCGCCAAACCCAACCCGCCGCGCAACGGCGGCGGTGGTAATGGTGGCGGACAGGGCAGGGGGGCAGGGCGCGGCAACATGAACAATGCCCCGCGCAACCCGCAACGCCCATCCTTCGGCGGCAAGCCGGGCAGCGGACAAAGCAAACGCCCGCGCAGCCCGCAGACCCGGCATGATTGATGCCTTCGTCGGGGCGGTTCGCGAACCGCACCTACATCCCAACATCGGCTATCTGCGCCAGTTTATTGGCGATTTCCCCGTAGCCGAACAAAATATCGTGGTGATTCTGTCCAAGCACTCAATCGAGTTTCTTCGACACAATGTAAAAATCACAATGCGAAGTTTCTCCGAGCAAAGTCACGAATTTTCTGTGCCTGAACTCTAAGCTCTGTCCAGGAAGTCCCGTTCTGTTTCATTGGCATCATCTTTCACGCGCTTACTGCAAGGTCTGCCGCCCGAAAATTTCGGCAACATCCTGCGCGGTGAAGCGGTATTCACGGTTGCAAATATCATCCTTGATGACAATTTCGCCATGCTCGGCGAGGATGTTGTCGGCTTCTTTGCGTCCCAGAGAAAGCAGCATGTCCGCGATTTTTTCGCGGTTTTCCGGGCAGTGATAAACGACGGGGCGCGCCTCAAACAGGCGCACACCCTTGTCGTGTGTTTCACCGTAATGAATTTCTTCGGGAAACAGGCGTTGCAGGAGGGCAGGGGGGTTAAATTGCAGCAATTCTTCCGCTTTCAGCGTGGCGGCGAGATGACCGATGCGCGTCCAGCCGTCCGCGTCAAGCGCATCCGCATCAGGCATTTTTTGCAAAAACAGACAACAGGCGGCGTTAGCGTCGGCAGCCAGAAACAGGCGGGCTTCCTGCTGCTCGGATTGTTCGAGATAGTGTTCGAAAATCTGCGCGATGGTGTCGCCAACGAGTGGCACATAACTCTGATAAGGCTGGCGCGAAGTCGGCGTATCCAGCGAGAGCATCAGTTGCCCGCCCTGTTCAGCGCCCAATAATTGCGACACGCTTAATGTTGAAAGCGGGCGGTGATCACTCTGCCGCGTCTGCGCCATGCCGCGCAAGCGCAACTGTTCGTCGCAATCCATCACCAACAGCGAAACCGGCGATTGCGAAGGTCCGCGCAATTGAAAAGTCAGCCGTCCCGCCTGTTTCAACTGCGCCGCGATGAGCGCCGTCACCGCCGCCATTTCGCCCAACAAACGCGCAATCGCCGGGTCGTACCGCCGCCCGCGCTGCATCGCCTGCCAGCAGCCATCCAGCCGCGCCACCGCGCCGCGTATATCCAGATGCTCAAACAAAAACCGGGTCACACTGCCTTCGTTCACAACAATTCCTTTGCGTATTTTTCAGCGTCAAACCCGATCAGCAGGGTTTTGCCGGTATCCAGCACCGGACGCTTGATCAACACCGGATATTGCCGCATCAACGCCTGCGCCTTGTCGCCATCAACCTCCGCCCGTTCAGCGTCGCTCAATTTTTTCCACATCAACCCGCGCGTGTTGAGCAAACTCCGATCATCACTGCGAAGAATCCAGTCCGCCAAATGCGCCTCAGCCACGCCCGCTTTCCTGTAATCCACAAACTCATAGTCCAGCCCATGAGCAGCCAACCAGACGAAAGCTTTTTTCATGGTGTCGCAATGCTTGATGCCGTAAATTTTCAACATGCGTCGTCCTGTGTTTTTCTGTTGGATGTGAGGAGCCAGAAGACGTGAACATTGTGCGTTTTACAGGCGCACGGGGGGCGTTTTAGTGGGACTAGCCCGGACTACGTTGGATGTAGCGGGATGAGGGGGCAAAAACGGCAGGTTTTGAAAATGGACACCGCC
Source organism: Zoogloeaceae bacterium (assembly GCA_031287525.1). GTDB lineage: Bacteria > Pseudomonadota > Gammaproteobacteria > Burkholderiales > Rhodocyclaceae > Azovibrio. The sequence continues at coordinate 17,653 of JAITSU010000054.1, forward strand.
CGCAAAATTTGCTGAATTTCTCCGGTTTGTGGCACAAGAAACGCACATGAGTAAACGGGGCAAAAATTGGAGGCGGGGATGGTGTTAAAAATCTTCCGGCTTGGCGGGGCGCCAATTGTGGGCGTTAATTTTTGCGTTTTGTTGTTCCGCTTGATAAAGCGCGTTGAGAAACGGTAGCACAAGGTCGACCGTAGCATCTGACAGACTGTTAAGCGCATCAATGATTTCCAGATACCGCGCCTTACGGCGGGCGTTCATTGCAAGAAACGCCCCAGCAATATCCGCCCCAAGGTCTGGATTGGATGACGGCGGGTGCGCCGCCGCTACCTGCAATGTCCGCCGCTGGTCTTGCGTCAGGTGATCGCCATGCAACACAAAACCCACATCTAGCTTGATGTCTGGGCGCTTGGCGGCGAGGGCGTAAAGCTCTGTTTCGGGGAAGTTTCCGCGCTTCTTCCTCGTATTCAGAGCCGACGCAGATAGCCCCAAAAGGGCGGCAATTTCCTTGTCAGTCTTAACCCCGACTTGCTGTTTTAGGCGTAGCAGGGCTTGCTCAAATGAAAAATCCACAAAAACTCCTTGACACACATCAAGCAATGATTTTTAATTGTCTTTAGATGTTTAATCATCGTTTGATTTTTTATCATTGCAAAAGGAGCACACCATGACACCGCAACAAGCAAAGGCAGCCTTTCAGGAGAAGGGCGTGAACATTACTGAATGGGCGAAAGAACACGGGTTCACTCTGAACGGAGTATATCGCGTGTTGAACGCCCGCGCACCTGGTTTGCGGGGCGAAGCGCACCGTATCGCCGTGGCGTTGGGAATCAAAAACCCCGGCGCGGTAGAGGGGAGGGATGAGCATGTCTAAGCGCCTACCTACCGTCAACCTTTCACCCCAAAGGTTGACGGAAAAAAACACGCCGCCAGAAAATTCCGTCAACCCCCGCGAAAGCCTTGCTACACAAGGCAATGAGGAAAAACATGAAGCGGTTAAGTCAAGATATTCCGTCAACCAAAGGTTGACGGAATATCTGACCATTCCCGCTGCGGCGGAATTGACCGGAAAAGCCGCAAGCACCATCCGCGAGAGCATTAAAAAGGGCAAATACCCCAATGCGGAGAAGCGACCCACAAATGGCGGGGAAGGGTGGTTCATCCCGTTGCGGTCGCTGCCTTTGGAGGCACAGGCGCGATACTGGAAACAGGGAAGCGCCAGTGTTGACGCGCCGCCTGCCCAAACGATGGAAGAGCGCGACGCGCTTTGGAGACGCTGGGAGACTGCCACGCCCAAAATCCGCGCCCGTGCTGAAAGGGCGTTGCGGGTGCTGCATTTCCTGTTTTCGCTGTTGCTGCAAGGCGTCAGCAAAATGGAGGCATACGCTACGGTTAAAGCGGAATTTGCCGTGCATCGCACCGCCTTAGACCGCTGGCGCACACGGATAGAGGGCGTGGACAAAGGCGACTGGCTCCCCGCGTTGATACCTGACCTCTGCGGGCGTGTAAATTGTCGGGTTGCTGAATGGGGCGGGAATTCGCGTCAGTTTTTCGTGAGGCAAATTACGCCGGGGCGCACGGTAAAAGCCGCCTATGATGCGACCGTCAGAGAAGCCGCCCGGCAAGGATGGGGCAAACTGCCAAGCTACCGTACCGCGCAAAGGTACTGGGAGAGCATCCCCGACCCCATAAAAGCAGAAATGCATGGGGACAAGAAGGCACAAAAACGGCTTTCCCCGACCATTACCCGCGATTATTCAGGCTTTGCCCTGCATGAACAGTGGAGTATGGACGGACGCCGCCTTGATGTTATGACGAAAGACGCCAAGGGCATTTATGGACAAAAGGGCTGGAAGGGGCGGTTATGGTTTTATGCTGTTATGGATATGCGAACACGCTATCTTGTTGGCTATGCCTATGGGCGCGAATTGAATGCCAGTCTCGCCCGCGCCGCCTTGTTGAATGCCTTTGAAACGACGGGGCGCGTGATTCCGCAAAGCGTACAGGTTGATAACGGCATGGAGGCCGCCGCCAAGGAAATAACCGGGGGCGCGCCTTGGCGTAGACGGGGCAAGGTCAAAGAAGATGAAATTATCGGAATGTTGCCCCGGCTAGGCATAGAAATAAGCTGGGCAACCCCGGCGCACGGGCAAACCAAGCCGATAGAGCGCCTGTTTGGAACGCTGGCGGGCATGGTGGAAACGCGCCCGGAATTCCGTAAATCCTACATGGGGAGCAACCCGCAAGCGCGCCCGGAAGAGTATGACCCCAAACACGCCGCGCCCGTGGAGGCTTTAACGCAAGCCTACAAAGAAGAAATTGACCGCTACCATTGCGCCCCGCACAGGGGGAGCGGAATGGACGGTAAAACGCCGCTGGAAGTCTATACAGGACTTGTGACCGCGCCGGGATTTATCGCCCGCAAAATGTCCAGCGTGCAATATCGCATGTGCGCCCTTGCTGCCCAAAAGGTGGTGTTGCTCCGAAACGGCATGTTCACAATTCATGGGGCACGGTATCAAAGCCGCGCTACTTGCGACGCCCCCAAAGGCGACCTGGGTTATTACGTGCTATATGACGAAAACAACCTGACCGCGCCCGTGTTTTTATACCGTCGGAATAAACTTGTCGCCGCCAACGTGCCGCAAATCATGTGCAGTTATGGGCAAGACAAGGCGACAGCGGAGGCGGGCGCGAAAGCGAGAAAGCTCGCTGTTAAACAGGTAAAAGCTGGCGCGGCGGCGCTGCTGGAGACCGTTCCAGAAGACGCCGCGCTTGCAAAAGCTTTGCGTGACGCGCAACCCACGGAAGAGGGCAGGGAAGCGAACGAAATGCGCCAGAAGGTCATCGCGCCCGCCGCAAAGGTTACGGCGTTAATTCCGCCAAGAATTACCCCCATACCCCCTGCGCCGACGCCAGAAGAGGACGCAGAACGCGAGCGAATCATTGCCTTGATGGATGCGCCGATGCTGACGCCGGAAATAAAAAGGGCTTTTCGGTAATCCCGAAAAGCCCCCGACAAACAAATAAAAGGAAAGGATATTTTAACATGGAAACCGACCAACAAGCCGCCGCCCCCGCGCCGTTTGACCCTACCGCCGCCCGCCTGTTGCTGGAAGACATACAGGATTTAATCGACGCTGGGATGCCCCTTGTCAGCATCGCGCAGCAAGCGAGGATAAGCGCCGCACAACTTCGCGCCGCCTTGAATGAGGGGGATGCTAAAGACATTTTTACCGCGCTCTTTACGTGGAAAGCAGAAAACGACGCCGACGCCAGAGTGGATAGTGGTTTTGTGATGACTCCGACCGCCCACGAAATTACAAGGGCATTTAACCGCGCCCGCCAGCTTACGCCGGACGATGGGCGCGGAATTGCCTTGATTTTTGGCGCGTCCGGGACGGGAAAAACCCAAACGGCAAAACATTACGCGGATGAGCATAATGATAGGGGTTCATATCACCGCCGCGCGGTTGTTATCGTTCGATTGGATGATGTTGTGCAAAAGGGGTTTGATGGCGTTTTGAATGCCGTGATTAGAGAAGCGGGAGATGTGGTTGAGTTCTATAGCGAAATGGTCAAAAAGCCAAGCCTGACGCAAAAAATAGCAGACCGCTTAGAAGAGGGCGGGTTGGTTATTTTTGATGAGATGCAGCATCTTTCACCGCGCATTATGGACAGTCTGCGGATTCTGCCGGATAAATTCGGCATTGCGGTTGCCTTTATGGGCAACGTGACGGATTCCGCCCGTATTGCAAAACAAACGCAGATTATCAGCAGGGCAGGGGGCGCGATTGTAACCATAGAAATCCCCAAAGAAGGCGACGTTGACGCTTTGCTGGATAAATGGGGGGTGATGGTGGACAAAGAAACCCGAAGGATTTTGCTTGCAGTAGGGCGGCGCGATGGTGGCTTGCGCTATCTGTTCAAGGTTGTTCAGGCTGTAAAAAATTTAGAGCGCGCAACAAATTCAAAAGCGGGGGCGCGTGAGTATTTGCACGCCGCCGCCGTTTTTGGAGAATACAAAGGAGGAAACAGCAATGAATAACGCAAACGCCCGCCGCCCTGCTGAAAAGGCGGCATTTGATGAGGCGGCATACAACGAAATCTGCTACACGCTTTGCAAGCAGATTCCTGACATGCAGCGCGGTTTTACGGTTCATACCAGTTACGGGGATATTGAGGTTGAACCCAAAGACGCAAAAGTTTTTGCAGCAACCATGAAACAACTTTTTGATAACAAACTGAAAGGACTGAAAAAATGATTTATCCGCCGATTTTTACACCCTGTGCGCCAGAAGCGGGGGATAGCGTACACCTTATGTCCGAGGCGGGCGAAAATCGCCTGTGGTTTGCGCGTCACCTTGTAAAAACACTGAACCATTTATCCTGTTCAGGCGGCGCTGACCGTGAACTCCAAATGCCGCAAGAATCGCTTTCCGCTACTTTCTATCTGTTGTCAGAGTTGCTGGATTTTGACACCGGATATGAATCCCGTTCCCACCGCGCAGAATCGGAAGAGCGCGCGGCGCTGGCAACATGAAACCCGCCGCGCCAGCGTCGTCAGCAAGCGCCTACAACCCGGCTTTACGCCGGGTTTTTTATCGTCTGTTTCTACCGAAGCCCTTCCCCTGACTGCAAAGGCAATCGCCTTTTACCATGCGTTCAACTGGCAAACAGGAGACCGGCATGACCCCGGAAGAATTGAAGGATTTACAGGCAAACAGGCGATTCCCGGCATCCGCCAAGGAACTCATCGACCTCATCGGACTGGAGGCGACCGCCGCGCTGATTACGGCGTATCCCTCGCAAGAGGTGCTGATTCCAGTGCGCCCCGGTGGGGCCAGTTTGCCGGGTAAGCATAGCTGGGCGCAGTTAGTGGGCATGGTGGGCGAGGATACCGCCGTGTTGCTTTGCAGGGATTATGGCGGGCAAAAGCTTTACGTGCCTTCATGCGCCCCCGCCAAAGAAGCCAAAGCCCATGACATCCTGCAAAAAAAGATTGTTGCTGATTTTGACCGCCTGACGATGACAGAAGGATACACAGCAGGAAAGGCGGCGCAGAAATTGGGCATTGCTTATGGCTTGTCCGGGCGTTCTATCGAAAATTTCGTAAACCGTTTTAATCACATTGACTAACCACAAAGGGAGAACAAACAATGCGCGATAAAACAAAATCCATCGGCATTATGAGCGCAGAGATTCAAGGCGCGGATGGTGAATTTCAACTCTTGCCCGCCGGGGTTTTTCGGGCAAAGGACGGACGCCCGAAAGACGCGCCCGCCTATGTGCTGGAAGAACGGCACGCCGCCCTTCTCATTGCCAGATTTAACAAAGAAAAGAACCCCATTTCTGTCGACTATGAACATCAATCCATCCTGACCAAAGAAAACGGCAAACCCGCCCCCGCCGCAGGATGGGTGCATGGGCTGGATTGGCGACCCGGTAAAGGATTATTTGCGGTACAGGTCGAATGGACGGAAGCCGCAAAAGAGGCTATCAAGGCAAACGAGTACCGTTATATTTCCCCTGTTTTCGACTACAGAAAAAACACGGGTGAAATTATCGGGTTATTCAATGCGGGATTAACCAATAATCCGGCATTGGATGGCATGGAAGCCGCCGTAGCGCATTCGCTGAATTTTGAAAGCGAAGAAACCAGCGAAGAAAACAAAGACGAAGGCGAGGAAGCCAAGCGGGAAGCCTTGCGGCTTGAAATTGCCAAAGCACAAACCGAACTGGAAACCCTGAATACCGCCAGCGCCGCCCTCAAAGCAGAACAGGAAGCATTGAAACGCCAACACCAACAAGAAGAGATTGAGCGGGTTATTGATGGTTATGTCGCTGCGGGCAAGCTTTGCCCCGCCGAACGTGACGCCGCTTTGACCTTGGCGCGTTATGATATTCCCGCCATCCGGCAATTGCTGCATTACCGCGCTTCTTTCTTCGGGATGCAATCCGAAACGATGGGAATTCCCGGCAAACTCAATAAACCAACACCTGCAAACCTCAATGATGAGGATTTACGCACGTGCGAATTAACCGGGCGCAAGCCGGAAGAATTCGCCGCTCTGAAAGCGCAGTATTCAAAAGACAGCCCCATTTTTAACCTCTAACCCAAAGGACAAAAATCATGATTCTGAACAAAGACAAAATTGCCGCCGCTTACGTCGCATTCCGCGCCGATTACGAAGCCGGAAAGCTGGCAGCCAATCCAATCGCGCCCAAACTTGCCATGAATGTGCGCTCTTCCACGGCGGAGGAAAGCTACGCATGGCTAGGCACAAATTCCAGCTTAAGGGAATGGATTGGTGACAAGCACTTTAACGGCTTGACGCTTTCCGGCTTCAACATCAAAAACAAGGATTTTGAGCACACCATTACCGTGCTGCGGAATGACATTGAGGACGCCAGAATTGGCGTGCTTTCCGGCGCGTTTCAAATGATGGGGCAGGACGCCGCCCTGCATCCTGACAGCCTGTTGTTTGAACTGATTAAACAGGGAACAACCGAGCAATGTTATGACGGCAAGCCGTTCTTTTCCACACAACACCCCGCAGACGGCGTGAACGCCAAAAGCGGCGCGGTGTCGAACGTCGACCTTGCCAACGCTGGCGATAGCCCGACATGGCTCTTGCTGGATACCACAAAGGTCATCAAGCCGTTCATCCTGCAAACCCGCAAGGATTACAGCTTTATCAGTATCGACAAGGACACGGATGAACACGTCTTCAAGCGCGGCGAATTCATCTACGGTGTAGAAGCCCGCCTGAACGCCGGATTTGGGCTTTGGCAGCTTGCCTACGCATCCAGTCAGCCCCTTGACGCCGCCGCCATCGCCGCCGCTGACGCCAGCATGATGAGCCTCAAATCACCCACGGGAAAACCGCTGGGCATTACCCCCAATATCCTGATGGTTGCGCCTTCTGCGAAAGAAGACGCCCTGAAGCTCTTGAAGCTGGAAACCTCGCACTACCGGGACGCCTTCGAACTCATCGTTTGCCCGTGGTTGTAACCCGGTGCCAGAACTTATCCACGAGTAAGGGGAAACAGTCAGAAGGCGAGACCCCGCATAGCCTTCAGGACTTCCCGACCCATGCGGGATACTTTGAACATTGAAAGGAAATGAAATGGCTGCTTTAACTCAAGACGCGGACACCAAAAGCCGCGACGGTGTGGATTTTGACTTTCCCGTTGCGGCGGGCGCATGGATTCACGCCGGGGCGGTGGTTGCCCTGAATAGCACAGGCTTTGCCGTTCCCGGCACGGCAGCTACCGGACTGCAAAGTGTGGGCGTAGCGCAAGCCGGCGCCGACAACCGGACGGGCGTAGATGGACGCCAGTATGTATCCGTCAGGCGCGGCGTCTTTCTGCTGGGCGCTTCTGGCACCATCGGACGCGCCGATATTGGCAAGCCTTGCTACATCATGGATGACAACACCGTGACCCTGAGCGCAACAGACAAGAGCTTTGCGGGTATCATTCGGGATGTAGGCAACGGCGGGGTATGGGTGGAGTTCTAACCCCTTGCGCCACACGCAACAACCTTGCGGGGGGCGCAATGCTAAACCCCAAAAATCCGCTTTAATCTTGTGCGCGTTTCTTGTGTCTTTGCGCGTTTCTGGTTGGCGCGGATTGTGTACATCTTTTGGCGGCTTACATTGGAAAGGGGAACGATATTCTATATCGTCGCAAACGAATGTCGGCGCCTGAACCGTATCCGCAAGTTCGTATAATTTATATTATGTAAAATTAAGCGATGCAGACAGAGGGGGCAAAGCGTAAATCGTCGGGCGTTCGTCGCAGCACACTTGAAAAACTATCGGTAAATCTCACGTCGATTGCCAACCTGTACACGAGGACGCGCAAAGCGCCGTCCTGAATGTCACAAATCACACGGAAATCGCCCACGCGATAGCGCCAGAAATCGCCAAGCGGACCCGTCAGCGCCTTGCCAGTGCTGCGTGGGTTTTCCAATCCGGCGATGCGCTCATCCATGAAATCGACAATGCGCCGCGCCATCTGCTTGTCGAGCTTGCGTAGTTGCCCTTTCGCTGTGTCGGCGTAATCAATCGTCCAAGCCAAGGTCTCTCCTCACGTCAGCAGCGGAATGCGCCTGTTCTTGCCCTTTACGGACACGCTCCAGCACATCGGCAGCGAGGTAGTAGTCCTCCATTTCCTCAATGCCCTGCTCGATGATTTCACGCAGATAGTAAGCCTTGGTGCGTCCTGTATGGGATGCGAGGTAATCAAGCCTTTGCTCGGTTTCTGAAGCGAGGCGAATTGAAGTAGCCATGCCCAAATCTCCGTTAGATATGTGTATTCATTGTATTACAGATAAAGCCGAAGTGTGCCGGGTTGAAGATTGCATTGAACAAAAAAACCGGGAATTCCCCGGCTTTTTGTTGTTTGCTACTGTGCATTCACTCATAGCGCACGTCGATAATCTCGTATTCCCTCACGCCGCCCGGCGCTTGTACCTGGGCGATGTCACCGGCGTATTTGCCGATCAGGGCGCGGGCGATGGGGGCGCTCACGGAGATTTTGCCTTTTTTGATGTCGGCTTCGTCTTCGCCGACAATCTGGTAGGTCACGGAATCGCCGGAATCCTGGTCTTCCATTTCTACGGTCGCGCCGAAGACGCAGCGACCGTCAGCATCCAGCGCCTTGGGGTCGATGATTTGGGCGTTGGAGAGTTTGCCTTCCACTTCCTTGATGCGCCCTTCGATGAATGCCTGCCGTTCTTTGGCGGCGTCGTATTCGGCGTTTTCCGAGAGGTCGCCATGCGAACGGGCTTCGGCAATGGCGGCGACGACTTCGGGGCGTTCTTTGGTTTTCAATTGGTGGAGTTCCTGACGCAGCTTTTCGGCGCCGGTTACGGTCAGCGGTACTTTACTCATGGAAAATTCCGGTTTTTTGATGTCGATGAAAGTTTTGGCGGATGGCAATGATGTGATTGCCATCCGCCGGTATGAGGTTCTGGGTTGGCGTTTATGGTAATTCGTCGTGTAGCGCCTGGATGGGATAAACCACCAGTTCGCCGCCAGAGGTAATTCCTTCGGCGGCGGCTTCCGCGCCCCAGATGGTGGTGTACATGGTGACACGCGCTTGCAGACCGGAGATACGGATGGAGCGCGAGTCGTGAATCGCCTGACGTTTTTCTTCTACGGTGTTGATAATCAAGGCGATTTCGTTGTTTTTAATCATGTCGACGATGTGCGGACGCCCTTCCACCACCTTGTTCACCACGTCGACCGGAATCCCCGCTGCGGCGATGGCGGTGGCGGTGCCGCGCGTCGCGATGATGGTGAAATCGGCATATGAGAGATGACGGGCAATCTCCACCGCCTTGGTTTTGTCGCTTTCTTTCACCGACAGGAAGACTTTGCCGGTTTTAGGCAGGCGCACGCCCGCCGCCAGTTGCGATTTAACGAAGGCTTCGGCGAAAGTTTTGCCGACGCCCATGACTTCGCCAGTGGATTTCATTTCCGGCCCTAAAATGGTGTCGACGCCGGGGAATTTGATGAAGGGAAATACGGCTTCCTTCACCGAGAAATACGGCGGCACGACTTCGCCAGTAACGCCTTGCGATTTCAAACTCCTGCCCGCCATGCAGCGCGCGGCGACCTTGGCGAGTTGCAAGCCGGTTGCCTTGGAGACGAAAGGTACGGTACGCGAGGCTCTGGGATTCACTTCCAGCACATACACCGTGTTGTTTTGAATGGCGAATTGCACATTCATCAGACCGCAGACATTCAGGGCTTTCGCCATCAGTCTGGTTTGCCGCCGAAGTTCGTCGGTGATGTCCTGCGAGAGCGAATACGGCGGCAATGAGCAGGCGGAATCGCCGGAATGCACGCCCGCCTGTTCGATGTGTTCCATGACGCCGCCGATGATGACTTCTTCACCATCGGAGAGCGCGTCGACGTCCACCTCGCAGGCGTCGTTCAGGAAACGGTCGAGCAGCACTGGCGAATCGTTGGAAACCTTGACCGCCTCGCGCATGTAGCGTTCGAGGTCTTTCTGTTCGTGCACGATTTCCATCGCCCTGCCCCCCAACACATAGGAAGGACGCACGACCAGCGGATAGCCGATTTCCAGCGCCAGTTTCAGCGCCTCTTCTTCGGTACGCGCCGTGCGATTGGGCGGTTGGCGCAAGCCCAATTTGTGCAGGAGTTGCTGGAAGCGTTCGCGGTCTTCGGCAATGTCGATGGATTCGGGCGTCGTGCCGATAATGGGCACGCCGTTGGCTTCGAGGTCGAGCGCGAGTTTCAAAGGCGTTTGTCCGCCATATTGCACGATGACGCCGACGGGTTTTTCCACGGCGACGATTTCCAGCACGTCTTCCAGGGTCAGCGGCTCGAAATACAGACGGTCAGAGGTGTCGTAGTCGGTGGATACGGTTTCCGGGTTGCAGTTGACCATGATGGTTTCATAGCCATCCTCGCGCATCGCCATCGCCGCGTGGACGCAGCAATAGTCGAATTCAATGCCCTGCCCGATGCGGTTCGGCCCGCCGCCCAAGACCATGATTTTTTTCTTGTCAGTAGGCCAGGCTTCGCATTCCTCCTCATAGGTGGAATACATATAGGCGGTGGAACTGGCGAATTCGGCGGCGCAGGTATCGACGCGCTTGTACACCGGACGCACATTCAAGGCGTGGCGGTGTTGGCGCACGGCGGATTCCGTGTTCTTCGTCAAAAAGGCGATGCGGCGGTCAGAAAAACCCTTGCGTTTCAGATACCGCACTTCTTCGGCGGACAGACTCAAAAAATCGCGCTTTTCCAGTTCCAGTTCAAGGTCGACGATTTCCTTGATTTCGCCCAGAAACCACGGGTCGATGCGAGTCAGTTCAAAAATCTTTTCCGACGACATGCCGATGCCGAAGGCATCCGCCACGTACCACAGACGTTCCGGCGAGGGTCTTGCCAACTGCTCGTCGATGGCGTCCGGGTCGACGGATTTCAGGTTGAAGCCATCCACGCCCACTTCCAGCCCGCGCAGGGCTTTTTGCAGGGATTCCTGAAAGGTGCGCCCAATCGCCATCACCTCGCCCACGGATTTCATCTGCGTGGTGAGCGTGGCGTCGGCCTGGGGGAATTTTTCAAAGGCAAAGCGCGGCACTTTGGTGACGACATAATCAATGGACGGCTCGAAAGAAGCGGGCGTCTTGCCGCCCGTGATTTCGTTTTCCAGTTCATCCAAGGTGTAGCCGACGGCGAGCTTGGCGGCGACCTTGGCAATGGGAAAGCCGGTCGCTTTGGACGCCAGCGCCGACGAACGCGACACGCGCGGGTTCATCTCGATGACAATCAGCCGACCATCCTGGGGATTGACGGAAAACTGGACATTGGAACCGCCGGTATCCACGCCAATCTCGCGCAACACCGCAATCGAGGCGTTCCGCATAATCTGGTATTCCTTGTCGGTCAGCGTTTGCGCTGGCGCGACGGTGATGGAGTCGCCGGTATGCACGCCCATCGGGTCGAGGTTTTCGATGGAACAGACGATGATGCAGTTGTCCGCCTTGTCGCGGACGACTTCCATTTCAAACTCTTTCCAGCCAATCAGCGATTCTTCAATCAGCAGTTCGTGCGTGGGCGAGGCTTCCAGACCGCGCTTGCAGATGGTTTCAAATTCTTCCATGTTGTAAGCGATGCCGCCGCCCGTGCCGCCCAAGGTGAAAGAAGGACGGATGATGACGGGAAAACCAATCGCCGCCTGCACCTGCAAGGCTTCTTCCATCGAATGCGCGATGGCGGAGCGGGCGGAACCCAACCCGATTTTTTCCATTGCCGCCTTGAATTTTTGCCGGTCTTCCGCCTTGTCAATCGCCTCTTTGGAAGCGCCAATCAATTCCACGCCGAATTCCGCCAGCACGCCTTCGCGGTCAAGGTCGAGCGCGCAATTCAACGCCGTCTGACCGCCCATTGTGGGCAGTAGCGCGTCGGGACGTTCCTTTTCGATAATCTTCGCCACCACCTGCCAGGTAATGGGTTCGATGTAGGTGACATCGGCGGTTTCCGGGTCGGTCATGATGGTCGCCGGATTGGAATTGACCAGAATCACCTTGTAGCCTTCGGAGCGCAACGCCTTGCACGCCTGCGCGCCAGAATAGTCGAATTCGCAAGCCTGCCCAATCACAATGGGGCCGGCGCCGATAATCAGGATGCTTTTTATGTCTGTACGTTTGGGCATTTCAGGGTTCAGGTATCAGATGTCAGGAATCAGGAGCGCGTCATTGCGGTAATGAAACGGTCGAACAGGTACGCCACGTCATGCGGGCCGGGGCTGGCTTCCGGGTGTCCCTGGAAAGAGAAGGCGGGCACGTCGGTACGGGCAAGACCTTGCAGCGAACCGTCGAACAGCGACACATGGGTAGCGCGAAGATGGGCGGGCAGCGAGGCGGGATCAACGGCGAAACCGTGATTCTGGCTGGTAATCAACACCTGACCGGAATCGAGGTCTTTAACCGGATGATTCGCGCCGTGATGTCCGAATTTCATTTTTTGGGTCTTCGCGCCGGAAGCCAGCGCCAGCAGTTGATGCCCCAGACAGATACCAAAAGTCGGCACGCCTTTCGCCAGAAACTCGCGGATGGCTTCGATGGCGTAGGTACAAGGCTCCGGGTCGCCGGGGCCGTTGGACAGAAAAATGCCATCCGGTTGCAATTTCAGAACATCGGCAGCAGGCGTTTGCGCGGGCACGACCGTCAGCTTGCAGCCCCGCGCCGCCAGCATCCGCAGGATATTGCGCTTGACGCCGAAATCATAGGCGACGACATGAAAACGCGGTTCCGGCGCAAAGGCATAACCCTGTTGCAGACTCCAGTCGCCCTGCTCCCAGCCATACGCTTCGCGGACGCTCACGACCTTCGCCAAATCCATGCCCGCCAAACCGGGGAACGCCCGCGCCGCTGCCAGCGCCTTGCTCACATCCGCCTCGCCCGCGATGACGCAACCCGCCTGCGCGCCCTTGTCGCGCAGGATGCGCGTCAGCTTGCGGGTGTCGATGTCGGCAATCGCCACAACGTCATGTTTTTTCAGATACTCCGGCAGGCTCTCGGCGGCGCGCCAGTTGGAAAGCTGCCGGGGCAAATCGCGGATGACCAGCCCGGCGGCGTAATTGGCGGCGGATTCAAAATCTTGGGCGTTACAGCCGACATTGCCGATATGCGGATAAGTCAGCGTCACAATCTGGCGCGAATAGGAAGGGTCAGTCAGAATTTCCTGATAGCCGGTCATGGCGGTGTTGAACACCACCTCGCCGCTGGTCAGCCCGACAGCGCCAATGGCGCTCCCCCGAAAAACCGTTCCATCAGCGAGGGCAAGCAAGGCGGGCGGAAAACTGGGGATGAGCGACACGGGAAAACTCCTGAAATGAATATACGCCAAGCGCCAGACCCCTTGAAAAACCGGACGTTCTGGCGCTTTGCAAAACTGCGTCATTCTATCCGAAGCCCCGTCTTTGGGCAAATCCGATACATCTGAAAAAACCGCGCGTTTGCTTGAGCCTGCGCGCCCTGCCCTTGCGCGTTTGGGTTGACGCGCCCTCTTTCCGCCAACTTATAACCCAAAAGAATAAACATTAAGCCTTTTAGTCTTTTTTACTTTACAGACATCTGCATAAACTCCCGTGAATCCATACAGATGCAGGGCAATCAAGATGAATTTGCAACAGTTGCGTATCGTGCGGGAAACCGTCCGCCAGGATTTCAATCTGACCGAAGTCGCGGGCGCGTTGTTCACCTCGCAACCCGGCGTTTCCAAGCACATCAAGGATTTGGAAGACGAATTGGGCGTGGAGATTTTCACCCGTCGCGGCAAACGTCTGCTGGGGCTGACCGAGCCGGGGCATGAACTCGCTGGCGTGGTCGAGCGCATCCTGCTCGACACCCAGAACCTGCGCCGCATTGCCGACCAGTTTTCCAATCGGGAAAGCGGCAATTTCATCCTCGCCACCACCCACACCCAGGCGCGTTATGCCCTGCCGCAGGTCATCAAATGGTTCAAGGAAACCTATCCCAGAGTGCATCTGGTGCTGTATCAGGGTGGCCCCAGGGAAATCGCCGACATGCTTTCTGTTGGTGACGCGAATGTGGGCATCGCCACGGAAGGTCTGGTTGGCGCGGAAAAACTGGCGACCTTCCCCTGTTACAGTTGGCGGCACGCCGTCATCGTGCCGCAAGGTCATCCGCTCACCAAAATTCACGCCGACGGCAAGCTGACGCTGGAAGCCATCGCCGACTATCCCATCATCACCTATCACTCCGGCGTTACGGGGCGTTCGCACATCGACGAGGCGTTCAATCAGGCGGGCATTGTGCCGGACATCGTGCTGTCCGCCATCGACGCGGATGTTATCAAGACCTACGTCAGCCTGGGGCTGGGCGTCGGTCTGATTGCCGCGATGGCGTTCGACCCGGCGCAAGACCGCGACCTGCTCCTGCTGGAATCCGAACTGTTCCCGATCAACACCACCGTAATCGCCGTCCGCAAAGGCGCGTGGCTGCGCGATTACGCCTACGCTTTCATCGAAAAACTCGCCCCCGGCGTGACCGCGCCCATCGTTCGGGACGCCATTCACCCGGAACAAAGTTGAAAAACACACGAAAAACCTTGGTCATTCCCGTTTTCTTCTTATAGAATGCGCCCTCTTTTGCAGCGCGCCCGTAGCTCAGTTGGATAGAGTACTTGGCTACGAACCAAGGGGTCGGGCGTTCGAATCGCTCCGGGCGCGCCAGTTTTTCAGGTATCGGATGTCAGGCATCCGGTGTCAGCAAAAGAACGCAGCGGCTTTGCCGCTGGTGGATTCATCAACAATGGCGCGTCGCCGACGCGCCATTTTTTATTGCGCGAAACCACGCTACGCCGCAGACAACGCCAAACTCCTGCGCTCCACGTTCGTACCCCCTGCTCGCCTCGCTTGCCACATATCGTAAGCCAACTGACCTTTCAGCCAGCTTTCGGCGCTAGGGCCATCCAGCCACGCTTCCAGACGCAACGCCAAATCAATGCTGACCGCCGCCTTGCCATTCAGCACGCGGGACAACGTGACGCGATTGATACCGAGTTCCCTGGCGGCTTCAGTCACGCTCAAGTTAAGCGCGGGTAAAACATCCTCGCGCAGGGTTTCGCCGGGATGCGGCGGGTTGTGCATATGGCTCATGGCAAATTCCTAGTGGTCATCCTGATAATCAACCAGCACAGCGTCTTCGCTCTCAAAAGAGAAGGTCAAACGCCAGTTGCCATTGACGGTAACTGACCAGTGACCGGCAAGACCGCCAGACAATGAATGCAATTTCCAGCCCGGTATGTTCATATCCGATGGAGCGCAGGCATCATCCAGACGGCGCAACTGCCGCGCCAGACGCGATGCGTGGTCGGGGCGAATGCCCGCCTTGCTTCCCGTTTCAAAAAACGCCTGAATGCCTTTGTGCAGGAAATGTTTAATCATGAATAGATTGTATCAGTGTAGCGCATTACGCTACAACTCTCGCCATCCATTACCTGTTCATACTCATCAGCGCCGCCCTGATACGCCATGCTTCAGTTCAGGTAGGGCGAAATCGAAGAGCGCGCTGGATGTAACGTCCGGCGGTTTCGGAGAATCCCCCTGCCTTTGCTCCGTCATTCCCGCGCGGGAATGATGAGGGGAATGAAAGTGGCGGGAGCATCTTGCTCCCGTTCGTGACCTGTTTGCGGGAGCAGGATGCTCCCGCCACGATAAAAAAACCCCGCGTAAGCGGGGTTTTTTGCAGGCTGCTGACAAACCTCCGAAGCAGCTTTCCGGGAACGCCGACGGCAACAAAGGCACGTCGGCGGCGCGCTCGGAGCGCGCGCCCTACCTCCGTCATTCCCGCGCAGACGGAAATCAGGTAGGGCGCGTTTTCCAAACGCGCCGGACGTTACATCCGGCGGTTTCGGAGAAACCGCCCCACCTGAAAACCCTTAAAACCGATACTCCACCCGCAAATTCCCGCTCACTCCTTCGCGTTTTCCGGTGTAGCCCTGGAGTCCGAAATTCACCGTCAGGGGGAGCGTGTTGGAGGGGGTCATGGTGAGACCCAGTTCAACGATGCCGGTGTCGCCTTTGAGTTCCGGCGCTTTGATGGGGAGGTTGTAGCTTGTGGCTTTTGCCTTGCCGTCGAATTCATGTTCCCAGGCGATGCCGATATAGGGTTTTACCGTGTTCGTCGTCCAGAAATAGCGTCCGCCGAACCGCAGGCGATGCGATTCCACAGCGTTAAAGCGGAGGGGATCGCCGGTGTTCAGGGTCACGCGGTCGCTATCGCGGCGGGCGTGGAGGTATTTGCCATACGCTTCCAGCCCGGATTTTTCGCTGAAATTCCAGACATAGCCCGCGCCGAGATGCAGACCGTAATAATTGGAACGGCTGTCATAGCGCGCCCCGACGCCACGCGCGTCCACGAGATCGGCGCTGTGGAATTCCGTCTTCACGCTGCCGACCTGAAGCGAGCCTTCGGCATAGGCGTGAG
>JAITSU010000102.1 GCA_031287525.1 Zoogloeaceae bacterium
GGCATCAACAACTTCTTCGTGCTCGCGCCAAATTTGACGATTTACAACAAGCTGATTACCGATTTCACACGCAATACGCCGAAGTACGTTTTCAAGGGCATTGCCGAATTCGCCCAACAAGCGCCGCTGATTATTACGGGCGACAATTACGACCAGAGCGGCGCGGTGGTGGAGGGCGCGGCGCGGGAGTTTATCCATGATGTCCGCATCAATATTTTCAATATCTCGAAAATCAATTCCGAGGTGCGTGGCGGCAAGGAGCCGCGCATCAAGCGGATGCGCGAGGTGTTGGGCGACAGTTATTTCAATCATCTGGCGAATCTGCCCGACCTCGTGTTGTTGATGGATGAATCGCATCGCTATCGCGCCAGCGCCGGGGTGCGCGCCATCAATGATTTGCAGCCTTTACTGGGGCTGGAATTAACGGCGACGCCGTTTGTGGAATCCGGCAAGGGGCTTGTGCCGTTCAGAAATGTGGTGATGGATTACCCACTGGCGCGGGCGATGGAGGATGGTTTCGTCAAGGAACCCGCCGTGGTGACACAGCGTAATTTCGAGGCAAAAGCGCACACGCCGGAGGAAGTCGAGACCATCAAGCTGGAAGACGGCGTGCGTCTGCATGAAACGACCAAGGTGGAATTGCTGACCTATGCCCGCGAAAACGCGGCGCATGTGGTCAAGCCTTTCATGCTGGTGATTGCGCGGGATACGACGCACGCCGGACAACTTCTGACGCTTTTGGAATCGGAGGCTTTTTATGA
Source organism: Zoogloeaceae bacterium (assembly GCA_031287525.1). Lineage (GTDB taxonomy): Bacteria > Pseudomonadota > Gammaproteobacteria > Burkholderiales > Rhodocyclaceae > Azovibrio. The sequence continues at coordinate 762 of JAITSU010000102.1, forward strand.
GGGGCGCTATGCGGGCAAGGTGATTCAGGTTGATTCCAGCCGCAGCGGCGCGGAAGAAGAGGAAATGATTACGCGCCTCCTGGCGGTGGAAAACGTGGATGAGCCGACTGAAATTGTGATTCACGTCAATATGCTGAAAGAAGGTTGGGACGTGACCAATCTTTATACCATCGTGCCGCTGCGCGCCGCCAACGCCCGCACGCTGATTGAGCAAAGTATCGGGCGCGGGCTGCGCCTGCCCTATGGCAGGCGTACCGGCGTGGCGGCGGTGGATCGTCTGAATATTGTCGCGCATGACAAGTTTCAGGACATCATCGACGAGGCGAACCGGGGCGATTCTCCGATTCGCTTGCGGCAGGTGATTCTGGACGCGCCGAACGCTGACGATAAAAAGGTGAGCGTACAGGTGGAATTCGGCGCGGCGGCGCGTCTGGGGTTGAGCGATACGCCAACCTCGGCGCTCATGCCAACCGTCACGCCCGTTTTCACCACCGATGCGGAAAAACAGGCGGCGAACATGGTAATGGAAGTCATCGGCAGGTACGAGGTCAGACGCGATTGGACGCCGACCCGCCGCGCGTTGCTGAAACCTGCCGTGCAACAGGAAATTCTGGCGGAAGTCACCCTGCGCCTGAAACCATTGCAAAGCGACTTGCTGGCGGGCGCGGAGGAATTTGCCCCGACGCTCGACCTTTCCGCAGTGGTGGCGAAGACCACCGAAATTGTGGTGCAGCAGAGTATCGACATTCCCCGGATTACCGTCGTGCCGAACGGCGAAGTGACGACGGGCTTTCATCCCTTTACGCTGGACGTGAGCCAGCTTCACCTGCAACCGGGGCAGCGGGAAATTGTCGGGCAGGCTCTCCGCACGAACGAACAATTCACCCTGGCGACTGAAACCGGGACGAAGGAACTGCGCCCGGAGGATTACATCGTCCATGCCTTGCTGGACTTCGACGACATTGACTACCCGACCCACGCCAGCCTGCTCTACGACCTCGCGGGTCAGATGGCGCAACACCTGCGCGGCTATCTTTCTGAAGAAGACGCGCTCAATGTTCTGAGCGGGCAAAGCAAGCTGATTGCCCGCGCCATCCACGCGCAAATGATGACGCGCTTTTGGGAGAAAGCGGGCGGGTACGAGGTACAAATCAGCCGGGGCTTTACCCAGCTCAAACCCTGCAACTACACCGCTACGGCGGGGCAAACCGCGCGCCATTTTCGGGAAACGCTGGACGACCCCGGTCGCATCAAACAGATATTGTTCGGCGGGTTTACGCGCTGCCTGTATCCGCTGCAAAAATTCGATTCGGATACCGAACGGCGCTTTGCCGTCATTCTGGAACGGGACGCGCTGAAATGGTTCAAACCCGCCAAGGGGCAGTTTCAGATTTACTACAAGTGGGGTACGGAACAGCCGGAATATATCCCCGACTTCGTGATTGAAACCGATGCGGCGATTTTCATGGCGGAAACAAAAAAGCGGGACGACCTGAAAAGCGACGAAGTAGCGGCGAAAGCGACGGCGGCGGTTGAGTGGTGTCAGCACGCTTCGGATTACGCGACGAGCGTCGGTAGTAAGCCGTGGAAATATCTGTTGGTGCCGCATGATGAAGTTGATGAATCGAAGCGGCTGCCGGATTTTCTGCGCTTTGAAATGGTCGACGCCCAAAAGCGTCTTGCCGCATGAACGCGCTCACCTCCACTTCTGACACCATCGCCGCCATCGCCACCGCGCCCGGTCGGGGCGGGGTGGGGATAGTGCGGGTATCGGGCGGTAGTCTGGCGGACTTTGCCTCACAACTGACGGGCAAGACGCCCAAGCCCCGTTATGCGACGTTGGCGGATTTTCTGGCGGCGGATGGTCGTGTCATTGACGCGGGCTTGATGCTGTATTTTCCCGCGCCCGCTTCGTTTACCGGCGAGGACGTGTTGGAATTGCAAGGGCATGGCGGGCAGGTGGTGATGAATCTGTTGCTCTCCCGCTGTCTGGAATTGGGCGCGCGGCTGGCGGAGCCGGGGGAATTTACCCGGCGGGCGTTCATGAACAACAAGCTCGATCTGGTCGAAGCCGAAGCCGTGGCGGATTTGATTGACGCGTCCACCCAGGCGGCGGCGCGTTCCGCCGTGCGCTCCCTGCAAGGCGAATTTTCGCGGGCGATTCACGCGCTGGTCGATGAACTCACCCATCTGCGGATGCTGGTTGAGGCGACGCTGGATTTTCCCGAAGAAGAAATCGACTTTCTCCAATCCGCCGACGCCTTCGGGCGACTCGCCCGGCTCGACGCCAGTTTGAGCGCGGTGCGGGCAAAGGCAAAGCAGGGTCGACTGCTGCAAGCGGGTTTGCATGTTGTGCTGATTGGTCAGCCCAATGTCGGCAAATCCTCGCTGATGAACCGTCTGGCGGGGGATGAGCTGGCGATTGTCACCGCCATTCCCGGCACCACCCGCGACGCGCTGAAATCTTCCATCCAGATTCACGGCATTCCGCTACACATCATCGACACGGCGGGACTGCGGGAAACCGAAGACGAAGTGGAAAAAATCGGCATCGCCCGCACGTGGAAAGCCATCGACGAGGCGGATTTAGCCCTGCTGCTGCTGGACGCCCGCGCCGGATTGACTGCCGCTGACCGCGCCATTCTGGACAAGCTGCCCGCCAAGCTGCCGCGCATCACCGTGCGGAACAAAATCGACCTGGTGGGCGAAGCGCCGGAAAGACATCCAGAGGGCGGGGATATTGCGTTGTCCATTTCCGTCAAATCCGGCGACGGCATGGAACTGCTGGAACAGGCGTTGCTGGAACTCGCGGGCTGGCAAGCCACCGAAGACGTTTTCATCGCCCGCGAACGCCACCTGATCGCGCTGGAAGCCGGAGCGCGACACCTCGCCGCCGCCCGTCAGGAAATTGAGCGCGCCCAACCGCCGCTGGAACTTTTCGCCGAAAACCTGCGCCTGGCGCAAAACGCCCTTGCGGAAATTACGGGCGAATTCACATCCGACGATTTGCTCGGCGTGATTTTCAGCCGGTTTTGTATCGGGAAATGAAACAAAGTGGCGGGTGCATCCTGCTCCCGTTCAAAAACTTAACAGCGGGAGCAGGATGCTCCCGCCACTTTGAAAAACCGGGACACGGGTGCTTCCCTTCAGGATAAAAATTTACGGCAGACGCCGGAAAATCAAGGCGGTGTTGATGCCGCCGAAGGCGAAATTGTTGCTCATGACGTATTCGCATTCCAGCTTGAGACCATCGCCCATGATGTAGGCGAGTTCGGCGCAGCGCGGGTCTACGTGCTCCAGATTGATGGTGGGCGCGAACCAGTTTGCGCGCAGCATGGCGATGGAGAACCAGGCTTCCAGCGCGCCCGCCGCGCCCAGCGTGTGACCGATGTAGCTTTTCAGCGAGCTGATGGGCATTTTTGCGCCGAAGACTTCGCGCGTGGCATGGCTTTCGGCGATGTCGCCCAGCTCGGTCGCCGTGCCATGACCATTCACATAGGCGATGGCTTCCGGCGGCAGATTCGCGGCGGCAAGCGCCAGACGCATGGCGGTTGCCATCGTCTCCGCGCGCGGCTGGGTAATGTGCGCGCCATCGCAGTTGGTGCCGAAGCCCGTGATTTCCGCGTACATTTTCGCGCCCCGCGCTTTGGCGTGTTCGTATTCTTCCAGAATCAGGGTCGCCGCACCTTCACCGATGACCAAACCATCGCGGTCGCGGTCATAGGGACGTGGCGTAAGGGCGGGCGTGTCGTTTTTGGTGCTGGTGGCGAACAGGGTATCGAACACGGCGGAGTAGCTGGCGCCCAATTCTTCCGCGCCGCCCGCAATCATGATGTCGGCGTAATCATGCAAAATGGTTTCATAGGCGTAACCAATGCCCTGGCTCCCCGATGTGCAGGCGCTGGACGTGGTATGCACGCGCCCTTGCAAACCGAAAAGGACGGCGATATTGACGGGCGCGGTGTGTCCCATCATGCGAATGTAGCTGTTGGCGTTCAGGCCATTCACCTCGCTGGTGTTGATCAGGCGACCAAAGTCGGCGATGGCGTCCTGCGAACCCGCCGATGAGCCATAGGAGACGCCGACCCGCCCGGAACTTAACAGCGCCTTTTCTTCCAGCAATCCCGCGTCGGCAAGGGCGAATTCGCTGGCGCGGCAGGCGAGAAGCGCGACCCGCCCCATGCCGCGCGTGGTTTTACGCGAATAGCGTTCGAGCGGCAGAGAAAATTCCACTGCCGGAACAGCTAAGCGCGTATTCAAATCACGAATGTCGCGCCATGCTTTCATATAACGCACCGCGTTCTGGCGGGCGCGCAGACGGGCTTCGATTTCATGCCATTCAATCCCCAGGGGGCTGATGCCGCCCATGCCCGTGACCACAACCCTGCGTTTGGAAACTCCGCTCATGCCATTCCCCCATTGACGGCAATCACCTGCCGCGTGATGTAAGCGGCGTCGTCGGAGAGCAAAAAGCTCACGACGGCGGCGACTTCTTCCGGCTTGCCAGCGCGTCCGGCGGGAATCAGGGGCAGAGCGCGTTCGGTGATTTCGGCGTCGACCATTGCCGTTTCAATCAAACCGGGGGCGACGCAATTCACCGTGACGCGTCGCTTGGCGAGTTCCAGCGCGAGCGCCTTGGTCGCGCCGATGATGCCCGCTTTGGCGGCGCTGTAATTGACCTGCCCGCGATTGCCCACCTGCCCGGAAATCGACGCCATCGTCACGATGCGCCCCGGTCGCCGCGCCCGCACCATCGGCATGACCAACGGGCGCAGCACGTTGTAAAACCCATCCAGATTGACGGACAGCACCGAATCCCATTCGGCGTCGCTCATGGCGGGAAACGCCGCGTCAGCGTGATTGCCCGCGTTCAACACCACGCCGTAATAAACGCCATGCGCCTCAATATCGGCAAGCAATATCTTTTGCGCGGCGTCGCGGTCGGCGACATCGAATTGCAGCACGCGGGCAGCGGGCGACAATTCCGCCGCCAGCGCCTCGGTTTTTTCACGTTGGCGGCGACAGGTGAGTACCGGCGTAAAACCATCGGCGGCAACGCGGCGGGCGATGGCTTCGCCGATGCCTTGCGCGGCTCCGGTCACAAGAACGGCGCGGGGAGAATGTGTTTCAGAGGTCATCGTGTTTCGGATTCAGAATGAGAATTCAGGTAAGCGTGTAAATTTTCGGGTTGAAAGGCGGTCAGACGGGCTTCGGCGACAAGTTTGCCATCGGGACGATAAATGCCGCAATCCATCACGCCCAGACCTTTTGCGTCGCGCCAGTTTTCTCGCGCTTCGATGTTGAGCGTGGCGCCGACGGAAAAATAATCCACGGCGCACGAGTATTTCCGCACGGAAACCAGAAACCCGATTTTGACCGCGCCGCCCGCCTCGCGCTCATGCCATCCGATGAACGCGCCCACGGTTTGCGCCATATATTCGATGCCCACATAAGCGGCAACACGCCCTTCGCGGCAGAAGGCGCTCTCCGGGCGGATGGTCACGGCGCAAACCATGCGCCCCGGCGTGACTTCCAGCACACGGTCAAGCAGCAACATCTGCCCGCGATGCGGCAGGTATTCTTCGATGGGGAGATAGTGTCGTGTTGTCATATTCAGGTTTTTCGTTCCAGAATCAGCGCCGCGTTGCTGCCGCCGAAGGCGAAAGAAGTGGAGAGGGCGTGAGTGATGGGCGGCGCGCTTCGCGTGTTCGGCGCGACCAGATTCAAGGGCGGCAGGGCAACGTCGGGCACATGATCCCAAAGTTGCGGCGGCAGTCGATGGGCTGCGTCCGTCAGCGTCAGCCAGCAGAGGGCGGCTTCCAACGCTCCCGCCGCGCCCAGCGTGTGTCCGGTCAAGGGTTTGGTGGAACTCATGGGCACACCGGGGAAAATCTCCGCCATGACCCTGCTTTCCATCGCGTCGTTTTGCTGCGTCGCCGTGCCGTGCAGATTGACGTAGCCGATGGCGTTGGCGTCAATGTTGGCGCGGGTTAACGCCTCGTGAATCGCCAGTTTCGCCCCCGCGCCAGACGGTTCGGGCGCGGAGATGTGGTAGCCGTCGGAGCTTTCGCCCCAGCCTGAAAGCATAATCGCGGGCTGGCTGGAAACTGTGGGTTTTTCGCGGCTCATCATGAACAGCGCGGCGGCTTCGCCAATGTTGATGCCCGCGCGATTTTGCGAAAAGGGCAGGCAGCGTTCGGGCGACACCGCTTCCAGCGCGGAAAACCCGGCGACGGTAAAGCGGGTCAAGGTATCCACGCCGCCCGCCAGCACCAAATCCGCCAGACCCGCGTAGAGCAGACGCGCGCCGCAAATCAGCGCCTTGGCGCTGGACGTGCAGGCGGTCGAAACGCTATAAGCCGCGCCTTCCACTCCCAAAACCCGCGCCAGCGTTTGCGCCGGAGACCCCAATTCCTGCTGCAAATAATGGAATTCACCCGGCCAGACGCCCGTTTGCTGCCAGTCGCGCACCGCGTTTTCGCTCTCGAAAATGCCGGAAGTGCTGGTGCCAAGGACAACCGCGATACGGGCGGACGGCAGTCCGGCGGCAAGGCGGCGATAATCCGCCTCAATGCGCTCGAACGCCGCCAGCAGCAAGGCGTTGTTGCGCGTGCGCGCTTCCCTGGGCAAAAAGCCGATGTCGGGCAGCGCGGCGTCCACCCGACCCAGACACAATGCCCGCCCCGGACGATAGGCGTCACTCATCCGCATTCCGGGAGCAACCCCCGCAAAAAGCGCCGCGCGGATGTCCGTCAGATGGTCGCCCAGCGCGCACAGAACGCCGGGCGCGTGAAGATAAATCTCAGAGTTCATGCGAATCCAGAATCAATTGATAACCCAGGGCGCGATGCTCGACCATCACCCGCCCTTGCCAGGGGGAACCGGAAAAATAATCAATCACCACCTGCGTTTTACCGTTTTCGGAAATCTCGCGCCGCAAGAAAGCAGCCCCCGCTTCTGATGCCTGCCGTTCCGTCACAGTCCACTTTTCCGGCAACGCCCGCCGCAAATCTTCCAGCGGCGCGGCAACCAGCAGCAGGTCATTCACCATGCGTTTTCCCGGCGGCGCCATCGGCGTCTGCCGTGTTTCATCAACCGTTATGCCATCGTATTCCAGACTGACAAGGCGCATCCCGAACGCCAGCGCGACGAGGTTCAATTTGCCATCGGCGATTTCCACCACCGTTTCCATGCTCCGCTCCCCGCCTGACCAGCGCATCGAAAGCCGTTGCTCAACCGTGCGCCCGCCCAGAACCTCCGGGGCGATGGTGAGCACATCCGGCGCGAGCGCCATGTTGTCCAGCAGCGAAGCCGTGGCGCAACCGCCAAGAGTGGCGACCGCCAACAATACGGCACAAATTAAACGGGCGAACATGCCGCTTCCAGCGAGGACAGACGCTTTTCCGCCTTGGCGACAAAGGGATTTTGTTCATCCCAGGCGTAACCGGCGAGCACGGCGGAAATCATGCGCTCGATGCCATCCGTCTTGTCGGGATGGAAAATGATGTTTTGCAAACGGCGGTCATACCACGCATTCACAAAGGCGCGGAAGGCATTGACGCCGACCATCAGCGGGTGGGCGTAATCGCGCTGCCAGTCCACAGACTCGCCCGCCTGTTGCCGAAGCAAGGTCTTGACCGCCAAATCCGCCGACTTGAAGGCGATGGTGACGCCCGAAGAAAACACCGGGTCGAGAAACTCGCCCGCGTTGCCCAACAGCGCGTAATGCCGCCCGCAGAGGGTTTTGACATTGGCGGAATAGCCGATGATGCGCTGCACGGGCGTATCCCATTGCGCGTTTTTCAAGAGCTTCGCCAGATTCGGCGCCTGCAATACCCGCTCGCGCAACTGCTGGCTATCTTCGCGCCCGTCAAATTGCTCGCGGCGGGCAACCACGCCGATGGAAGAACGTCCGTTGGAAAAGGGAATCAGCCAGTACCAGATGTCCGTTTCATCAGGATGCACGGAAATCAGGATTTTGTCGCGGTCGAAAACAACGCCTTCAGTTTGCGCGATACGGTCTTCGATATGGGTAAAAATCGCCTGTCGCACAGGCAGGTCAGAAGGCGTTTCCAAATCCAGCAAGCGCGGCAACACCCGCCCGTAGCCGCTGGCGTCGAGCAGAAAGTCGCCCGTCAGCGTGTAATCCTCGCCTTCTGCGGGATGAATGAACAGCACTGGCTTGTCGCCGGACAGGTCGACGGCAGTGACCTCGTGCCGATAGCGAATGTCCGCGCCCTGACGCGCGGCGGCATCCGCCAATACCTTGTCGAAATTCCCGCGCTGCACCTGATAGGTCGTCCCCCAACCGGGCGTAAATTTCTTGCGAAAATCGAATTCGGCATGTTGCCCGTCGCAGGCAAACGCCGCGCCATTCTTGAACTGAAAACCCGCCTGAATCACATCCTGCAACATCCCGGCGGCTTCGATGAATTCCATGCTCTGCGGCAACAGGCTCTCGCCAATGCAAAAACGCGGGAATTCCATTTTTTCCACAATCGTCACCTTCCGCCCCGCCTGCCGCAACAACCCCGCCGCCACCGCGCCGGAAGGCCCCGCCCCGATGATGATGACTTCACTTTTGTCCTGACGCATGGTGTTTCCCCCCGCAATGTGATGAGTTTATGAAAATTACAAACGGGTGATTTTAGACGATTGCCGACACAACAGGGAATTTCAAGCGGTCGACAGAGGCGACTACCGCGCCGGTTTTCTTGCCCGATACTTCTGCAAGCGGCTATCCGGTTTGTCCGGGAGCGTGTATTCAATCAACTCCGCTGCCAGCAGTTCACTGATGCTGCGCTTGAATGCCCCGGTTTTGGTTTTCAATCCCAGGCCTGACATCAATTCTTTGGCAGACAGGGTGGCATTGGAGAGCAGGGACAATATCTTCTCCGACTGGCTTTTTGACGGGGCCTTTGACGGGGCCTTTGACGGGGCCTTTCCATCAATCAGTACCGGCTCGCGCAGGCGCAGCGTCAGGCGCAGACCGGTGGCGATTTCGGTAATTTCCGGCTCCGGCAGCCCTTGTTTCACGGCTTCGGCGAAAATGCGCTTGATGCCGCTGCCCCACTGTTCAACCAGCCGCAGTTCACGAAAAACACGGGTAATCACCGGATTGCGAATGCGGGAAATCCCGTTTTTCATGTCCTCCACGGTCATTCCGGGCAGCAGCAAACCGGGGCTTTCGATGTCGATGCGGTCATCAAAAAAGCCGATGCGAACGGGCGTTCCGCGTTGGGAATAATCGCTATGCACCAAGGCATTGATGATGGCTTCGCGCAGCATGGTCAGCGGAATGCTCCAGGCGTCCTTGCGACGCATACCGGAAAATTCCGCGCTTTTGAAAGCGTGCTTTTTCAGGAAAAATTCGATGGCGTCAACCGCATCCGGCAGATGCGCGTGGATTTCAGTCTGGTCAAAAATATCCACCTTGTCCGTGCCGCGAAAGCGACCGCACTGCACCCAGGCGTCTGGAAAATACTGTTCGCGCTCCCGCCCCAACAGCAGCACAGCGCCTTGCGTCGGCACAAGGCGTCCCTGCTCACGGCGCAACAGTTTCAGCGTCGTCAGGTTTTTTTCATCCAGCGCGCGCGCCCTGCCAAACAGCCTTTCAACGGCAGGAATATCCAGGTCATCCACGCTCAACTCCGGCATGGGAAGTTCATCGAAAATAACGCCCGCCGCCAGACGGCGCAATTCCGCCAACAACTCGCTCCCCGCCTGCCGGTTCGTGGAACCCAGGCGCACATACACGCCCTGCTCCGGCCCCTGACTTTTCAGGTAATGCGGACGGGCGCTACTGGGGAAAACTTCTATGGTCAGCAAGGTGTGTTGCCCCAGACTACCCAGTTCCACATTGGGAATCAGTCGCGGCGCAATGTGGTCGGCAATCAGGTTGCAGATACGCTCCTCTTCCGCCAGCGGGTCAGCCACGCCAACGACTTGCCGCGTATCGGTCACGCCAATAATCAGACGCCCCCCGGCAGAATTGGCAAAGGCAACCAGCGTTTTCAGCAAAGGTCTGGGCGAAGACAAATCACGCTTGAATTCCAGCGTTTTGCCTTCGGCTTGCTGCAACAGGGTGGCGAGCGTTGTTGTCAT
>JAITSU010000005.1 GCA_031287525.1 Zoogloeaceae bacterium
GTCCTGGGCACCGCGCTCTCCAAAGCCAACATCGACATCGTGGGCGGCGAAGGCGATTACTTTGAACGCTTCGTCAACGCGCTGGCCGTCGGCAAGGGAATCGACGGCGCCATCAGCAAAAGCAACACCCTGAAAGTCGGTCTGCGCGACCATCTCTCCGGCGAACGCGACATGGTAGAAGACTTCCGTGGCATCGTCGGCGCGCTGGGCGATGCCTCCGGCAGCGTACAAAACCTCACCGTCGCCGCGCTGCTGGGCAAGGTGATGAAAGAGGGTAACGACAGCCAGAAAGCCGCGCTGCAAACCTTGCTGGATGGGTTTGGAAAGTAAAAGAAAGCAGGGGCGACCGTCTCGGTCGCTCCTGCTTTTTACCAAAGAAAAGGATTTGTCGTGACGAAAAAAGAAATCAAAAACAGGGTTAAAGAATTGTTGGCTTCCGGTGTCGCCAAAGCAGAGGTGTTCGAGCAACTGCGGAATCAGGGTGTCAAAGATAATAAGCTGGCTTTTTTTATCGCTACCTATGTCGACCCGATACGCTGTAACGAACATTCCGGCAAGGTCAATGTTCTTGTGGCCTTGATGCTCATTTTGGCGCTTTTTGCGTTTGTGTCTGGTTGGCAGCTAGGCGCGCAATCGGGTGCTGCGTTGCCGGTCGCCATTATTGCAGGGATTATTCCGCTTGCGTTTGCGTTCGGATTTTACCGGAATGCTGCGGGCGCTTATATGGCATACATTCTTTTGCAAGCGGCTACCATCGGTAGAACTTTTAGCGGATGGCGCGCAGGTTTCACGGCTGAACCTGTTGTAACCTGTATAGGAATTGCCGTTACTGTCGGTTTGTTTCTCTATGTGGCTTATGTCCAGTACAAATTATTTCCAGACCTTGTGATTTTCTCAGCAAGAAAATCACAAGGTCAATATGTGTTTTCAGACTGAACGGAAAACCCGATGAACCCCCTTTTCTGCCCCTGTACGCCGAAAGCAACCTTTGACCGTTGTGAATTAACGCAAGGCTTGCTCGCCAAACGCTGCCCGTCCTGCTCCGCCGTGTTGCTGGCGCTGGACGATTACCGGCAATGGCGTGACCGTCATTTTCCCGAAATTTCCGCCGCTGAACCCGCCGCCATACCTGGGCAGGAAGAACACTCGAAAGTTCGCGTCTGTCCTTCATGCCAACACATCATGGGTCGTTACCGCACCGGCAGCGCGTACACGGTTGCTCTCCCACAAAGGGAGAGGGGAGATTATGGATTACCCGCCTCAACGACATCTGTCGGCAAGGGCGGTGTATCCGGCGCTTTGTCGAGAATGGCAAGCGCGGCTTCCGTGCTGCTCGCGGCGGCGATTTCTTTCAGTTTTGCCAAATCAGGCATCATCAACTCGTTGTCCATTTCGCGCTGGGGCGGCGGAAAAGCTGGTTTGCTCATTGTCCTCTCCGTAGTCTATTCAAAACCCGGTCATTATCAAGGAGAAAAAAGATGTCTTCAACCCTGACTTTCATGTGCGGCTGCGCGATTAACCGTGATATGTATTACATCGCTTGCGTACCCGATGAATGGTACGAAGAACATGGCGATGAAGAACCGTACACGGTTATGTGTTTTTATCAGGAAGAAACCGCTGAAAAATGGTTTTGCCATTCCCTGCCGGATTGGCGCGTGGTTTCTTGTGTCTATCCAGAACCGGCAGCGGGCAGTGTGCGTAAAGTTTATGCGCTTTCCGATACGGGAGAAATTGAGTGTTTTAGCCGCGAAGGCAGCGTTATCGAGAAAATAAGCGATGCCGAAAACTATGGCAATTTGAGCGCAATCCGTTTTATCGGAACGCGCTTTTATGTTTGCGGCGATGAGGGACAGGTCTATCGCAAAGAAGGTAAGAAATGGGTACATTTTGACAAAGGACTATTGGGCGCTTCGATTGCCGAGGATGCCAAAATACTGGCACCGCGCATGGAAAAAGCGCGGGAGCAGGCTAAAAGAATGCAGGAAACGCCAGCCTTTGCCGAATTCTCAAAATTACAGGCAGCGGCTTTAGAGAAGATGGCGCAACGGCAGGCGGCAGGTGAAGACATTGATGACATCCTGGATGAAATGGCGTCCTTCGACTATGAGCGACTGTATGACCCGGAAGGATTTCATGACCCTTTTGAAGACCTGGATGAAAACATGCGTTTGCTGCACGACATTAACGGACTTTGCGAAGAAAGCATCTATGTCGTTGGTTTTAATGGGTTTATCGCGCATTTCAATGGATTGGAATGGCGTATTCTGGAGCCTGTTACTCGTGCTCATCTGGGTGGGATTGATATTTTTTCTGAAGATGAAATTTATATCACGGGAAGCCTCGGCATGGGTGAGGAGCCAAACCAGCAGGTCATTTTGCGCGGAAATGCGCGAGAAGGTTTCAAGGTGTGGCATGAATGGAGACAGGATACGGAATTTTATGCCATTGCCCATTTTGATCATCATCTATACATTTCCGGCTCAGACGGTATTTATGCGCTGAAAGATGAAAAAATCACGCGACAAAAAATCAGCGATACGGAAGTGATGAGCCTCGAAGTCAAAGATGGTGTTTTATGGGCGCTTTCCAGCAATAAACTGTTTCGCTTGAAAAGTGGCGGACAGTGGGAAGTTTTTGTTCATCCCAATAATGCCGGGCAACACAGCGGCGCTTCGCGCCAGTAAGCCATCCCATCCCCCATTTTGTCACGCGGAAAACCCACCATGTCCGAACCCACCCAAACGCAAACTCCCGACGCTACCGAATCTATTGTTGCGGACAGCAACAGTTACGAACTTCTGAAAAAGCGGCTTGCCGATCAGGGCGTCAGGTTGCAGCAGCGGACGAAGACGCTGAACGAGGCGCGGCTTGCCGAGTTCGGGCGGGCGGCGCAGACGCTGGTTTTGCGTACCCGCGCGCGGACTGAAAACAATTGCGTCGCCCGCGATTTGACCCGCATCGGGGATTTGTTGTTGTTGGGTTATAACGTGTTCATCGGGCTACGCACGGAAACGGCGGTGAGCGATGTTTTTTCGCTCTATCGTTTCCGCGATGGCGAGGAAAATGTCGATGAACTGGAAGCCGTGCCGCTTGCCGGAACTTTTCTCGAAGACGCGCGTTTTGTGGCTGATTTCCGCGAGCTTTATACTTATTACAAGCAGGCCAATATCACGCAATTGCGTGTGCATCAGCATAAACTTTTCGCGGCGTTTCAGATTGGCGAAAAAATAACGGATTTGCGGGTTTTTCGCTGGTCTTTGGAAAACGACGGCCGCCTTAAATATATCGACAATCGCGGTGAGCGCGAGATGGCTTTGCCGCCGACGCATGATTTTGAATGGACGAGCGCCACGCGCGAACAGCATGTGGGCGGACGGCATCCGCACGTCAATATCCTCGATACCGTATTTGTCGAAACCGTGGGCGGGGATTTGACGGTTAAAATCGAGAATAATACCGAAACAGGGTTGGGGATTTATACCGAGCCGGTCGAGGATAAAAACCAGTCGCTCACCGACGCGAGCATTGCCTATGCGCGACTGGGTTCGTTGATTTTGTTGAAAGTGCGTCCTTATCGGGAAAAGGATGACCGCTATCTGGTCTTTAATGCCCGCGCCAATACCGTGACCCGAATTGACGCCATCGGGCAATCCTGTGTGCAATTACCGGAAGACCACGGGCTGATTTTCCCCGGCGGTTATTATCTGCAATCCGGTGAATTCAAAGCCTTTGATTTGCCCGAATCGCTCACCGCTTCGCTGCGTTTCAAACGCGTGATGCGTTCGCCCAATGGCGAGGATGTGCTGTATATCTTTTATCAGCCGCAAGGCGGGCATTACGCGCTTTTTTCCTACAATCTCATCGAAAAAAGCCTGACGACGCCCATTCTCTGCCACGGTTACGCGCGTTTTGATGACGGCAATGTGCTCGTTTTCAGCGCCGACAATCCTGAGCCGACTCGCACGCACCCGATGCAGCTTTGGCAGACGCCATTTTCCAGCGAAGAACACATGACCCGCGCCAGCGCCGCGCATGGCTTTTGGGGGCGTATCGGCAACCCGGAACTGGTGCGCGGCATCGCCGAACTCACCGCCATCGCCCGCGCCGTGCGCGAACAGACGCCAACCCGCGCCGCGTATGAAGAAATCCTCCGCCAATGCGGTCGGGCGCTGGATGCCTTTTTCTGGCTGGATGCCGAGGAAGCGGGCGGGCTGGATGCCGATTTGCGCGGCATTGTCGAAGCGGCAAAAAATACGCTCGACGAGTTTGAAAAGGTCGAAAGCATCCGCCGCGACACCCGCCGCGCCATCGACGAAGCCGAAAGCAGGTTGCGCGAATGGCTCTCCGAAATCGCTGGCGCCATCTGGCAGAAGCCGGAAGATTTTGTGCGCGCGCTCGACCGTCTGCGCGAAGGACGCGGGCAGTTGCAGATTTTGCTGGAATTACGCTATGCCGATCGCGCCCGCATCAACGCTCTGGATGCCGAATTAGCCAGCGAGAGCGCCCGCGTGGGCGAAAAGGCGCTCACGTTTTTGTCGCAGGAAAAAGCCTTTGACGGCACTCGGCAGGAACTCGCCAGGGTCGCCGCCGCGCTCACCAAGGCGAGCGCCAGCGAAGACATCGCCAAAATGCTCGCGGAACTTGACGCTTTTGCCGCCGGACTCGATTTGTTGACCGGACAAATCGGCAATCTGCCGGGTGGCGACGCGGTGACGCGCACCCGTATTCTCGATGCCGTTTCTTCCGTTTATGCCGAAATCAATCGTCTGCGCGCCGAAGCGCGCAATCGCCGCCGCGCTTTTTCCGTGACCGAATCCGCCGCCGAATTCGGCGCGCAATTCAAGCTGTTCGGGCAGTCGCTCGAAAATGCCATCGAACTGGCGGACACGCCGGAAAAGTGCGACGACGCCCTGACCCGACTCCTCGCCCAACTGGAAGAACTGGAAGGGCGTTTTGCCGAACAGGAAGAATTTTTGGCGGACATCGCTTCCAAGCGCGAAGCGGTCTATGAGTCGCTGCTTGCCAAACGACAAACCCTGCTGGATGCCAGAAGCCGCCGCGTCCGTGCCATTGTCGACGCCGCCGCCCGCATCCTGAACGGCATCCCGCGCCGCGTCACGCAATTTGGCGACCTCGCGCAATTGCACAGTTATTTTGCCTCTGACCCGCTGATTGCCAAGCTGCGCCAGCAGATTGTCGACCTGCGGAACCTGGGCGACGGCGTGCAGGCGGACGACCTCGACACCCAACTCAAAACCGCGCGCGATCAGGCGATTCGCTCGGTGCGGGATCAAAGCGAACTGGTTTCCGACGGCGGCAACACCCTGCGCTTCGGTCGCCACGCTTTCACCGTCAGCCGCCAGCCGCTGGATTTGTCGCTGGTGCCGCGCGAAGGCACACTGCAATTCCATTTGAGCGGCACCGATTATTACGCCCCGCTCGCGCCGGAAACCAATGCCAAACTGGACGCCTGCCGTGTTTATTGGGAACAAACGCTGGTTTCCGAAACGCCCGATTTTTACCGCGCCGAATACCTCGCCGGTACGCTGCTCGAAGCCGTGATTGCGGGCGAAACGGGCGAACTCAATCTTGATTGGCAAGGCTTGCAGGCGCTCTGCGCCGACACGCCCCAGGGCATCGCCCCGCTTCTGGAAAAAATCCACGTCTGGTCAGCCAGCCGCTATCAGGAAGGCTACCAGAAGGGCGTGCACGATACCGATGCCGCCCGCATACTCGCCGCGCTCACGAACATGCAGGCGGCAGCCGGATTGCTCTCCTACGGACCGGACGCGCGCGCGCTCGCCCAACTCTACTGGCATTTCGGCGGACTCGACGAAGACCGCAACGCCCTGCTGCGGCAGGCGGCATCCGTGATGAACATTCGCGCCCGGTTTGGTACGCGGAAAAGCCTCAAACGGCTGGAAAAAACGCTGGCGGCGGCCATCCTCGATTTCGCGCCCGCCTTCGATTTCGACGCCGCCAAAGAAGGTTTGGCGCGTCAGGCGGCACGCTATCTCATCCGCCAGCTTGCCTCTACAGCGGGCAGAGGCGAGGGCGGCGAAAACTGGGTGATTTCCAGTGTTGCCGACGACCTCGCCACCAACCTGCAACGCCAACTGGAAGCCAGCGGACTTTGGGCGGACTGGCAGCGCGACCTCGCCGCCGCCACGCCCGTGGAACGCTGGCGGCTCGCCCACGACTGGACACTTGCCGCCGCGCTTGGCGAACCCAATCTAGGCATCTGGGCGGACGACGCCGCCACAAAATTCGCCATCGACGCGCAGTTTGCCAATACCCGCACACGGGTCAATGCCGACCTCGACGCCACACTGAAAAATATGCTGGGGGAGCATCCGCGCCTCGTGAATGGCGAAATCACCCTGAATCTGCACGACTTCTGGCGGCGCTACCTGCATCACTCCGAAATCGTCGTCGCCGGTTTCAGCCAGATGCAGAGCATCCGCCATGAGGTGCTCGAAGCCGAAAA
>JAITSU010000011.1 GCA_031287525.1 Zoogloeaceae bacterium
TAGGGCGCGTTCTCCGAACGCGCCGGACGTTAAACGGCGCGTTCGGAGAACGCGCCCTACCTGAACTACGGATCGGGTTGGGCGGGGTCAGGCGGGGCGGGATCAAAGAACACGCCGGATGTTACGTCCGGTTCTCCCCTCGTGGATAAGGGGATGTCTCGTAGGGGCAGGTTTCAAACCTGCCCCTACATGACAAAAACATTCATGCGATGGTCTTGGCTTTGCGCCCTGATTTCTGATACCCGATACCTGACCGGGCTGCTATTATTTCGCGTTCACCTAGCCCTCAAGGACATTCGCCATGTCAAAGCCAATCACCCGTATCGGAACGCCCCTTTCTCCATCCGCCACGCGCGTCATGCTGTTGGGGGCGGGTGAATTGGGTAAGGAAGTCATCATTGCCCTGCAACGTCTCGGCGTTGAAACCATCGCGGTTGACCGCTATGCCGATGCGCCGGGAATGCAGGTCGCGCATCGCTCGCATGTCATCACCATGACCGACGGCGACGCCTTGCGCGCGTTGATTGAAAAGGAACAACCGCATCTCGTCGTGCCGGAAATCGAGGCGATTGCTACCGATACGCTGGTGGACATCGAAAAAGAAGGCTTGGCGGAAGTGATCCCCACCGCCCGCGCCGCCCGTTTGACCATGAACCGCGAAGGCATCCGTCGCCTCGCCGCCGAGGAACTGGGCTTGCCCACCTCGCCCTATGCTTTCGCCGGTTCGCTGGAAGAATTGCAAGCGGCTATTGATGGCGGTATCGGTTACCCCTGCTTCGTCAAACCCACCATGTCATCCTCCGGTAAAGGGCAATCCCTGTTGCGCGGCGCGGATGATGTCGCCAAAGCCTGGGATTACGCCAAAGCGGGCGGGCGGGTGAATCGCGGGCGCGTCATCGTCGAAGGCCGGATTGATTTTGATTACGAAATCACGCTGCTCACCGTGCGCGCCGTCGGCGCGGATGGCGAAATCGAAACGCATTTTTGCGAACCCGTGGGGCATGTGCAGGTGGGCGGCGATTACGTCGAATCCTGGCAACCCCAGGCAATGAGCGCCGTCGCCCGGCAAAAAGCGCAGGCAATCGCCAAAGCCGTCACCGGCAGCCTCGGCGGGCGCGGCATCTTTGGCGTCGAACTGTTCGTCAAGGGCGAACAAGTCTGGTTCTCGGAAGTCAGCCCGCGTCCGCATGACACCGGGTTGGTTACGCTGGCATCCCAACGCTTCTCGGAATTTGAATTACATGCCCGCGCCATTCTCGGTTTGCCCGTCGACGTTGCCCTGCGAAATCCCGCCGCCTCCGCCGTGATTTACGGCGGGCTGGCCGCCAAAGGCATCGCGTTCGCCGGTGTCGCTGACGCGCTCAAAGTGCCCGGCACCGACCTCCGCCTGTTCGGAAAACCGGAAAGCTTCCTCAAACGTCGCATGGGCGTCGTCGTCGCCATCGACGCGGATACCGACGGCGCGCGCCAGCGCGCGAAACTTGCGGCGGGGAAGGTCAAGAGCCTGTGGTTGGGTGATGTGTTGTGAAGATTTTGTTGGTTTGCCGTCTTTGCTGATCGCGTCGCGGAGGATGTCGATGGGGATGAAAAGAAATGGAAAACGGGTTGCCGATAGCCGCCCCTGGCATCCAGTTATCGGGATGCGCTTCACTTATCCTGACCCACTCCGTAGTGGTATGCTTCTCTCCTTTGTTTTGCCGCATTGCATGAGGACTGCCCGAATATGCTGCTGATGATCGACAATTACGATTCCTTTACTTACAACATCGCGCAATATCTGGGCGAGTTGGGGCAGGAAGTGCGTGTTTATCGTAACGATGCCATCACGTTGGACGAAATTGCCGCGCAAAAGCCGGATTATCTGCTCGTCGGCCCCGGCCCTTGCGCGCCGGCGCAGGCGGGGGTGTCGCTGGCGGCAATCAGGACTTTTGCGGGCAAAATTCCGCTTTTGGGCGTTTGCCTTGGGCATCAAGCGATTGGCGAAGCTTTTGGCGGCAAGGTGGTACATGCCCAAAGGCTGATGCACGGCAAGGTTTCTCCGGTGCGGCACGACAATACGGGCGTCTTTCGCGGGCTGCCCGACCCGCTGGCGTGTACGCGCTATCACTCGCTGGCCATCGAACGCTCAAGTCTGCCCGACTGTCTGGACGTGAGCGCGTGGACGGAAGATGGCGAAATCATGGGGGTGCGTCACAAAACCCTCGCCGTCGAAGGTGTGCAATTTCATCCCGAATCCGTGCTTTCCGAACGCGGGCATGATTTGTTCGCCAATTTCCTGAAAACTATCTGAAAATCTTTTAACTTCCGGTAAAACATCATGATTACGCCACAACAAGCTCTGCAACGCACGATTGAGCACCGTGAAATTTTTTACGACGAAATGGTTTCGCTGATGCGTCAAATCATGGCGGGTGAGGTTTCGCCCCTGATGACGGCGGCGATTTTGACCGGACTGCGGGTGAAAAAGGAAACCATCGGTGAAATTTCCGCCGCTGCCAGCGTCATGCGCGAACTCTCCGTCAAAGTGCCGGTGCAAGGCTCACGCGAGAATCTGCTGGATGTGGTGGGTACGGGCGGCGACGGCTCTTTTACCTTCAACATTTCCACGGCGACCATTTTCGTGGCGGCGGCAGCGGGGATACAGGTCGCCAAGCATGGCGGGCGCAGCGTTTCTTCCAAATCCGGCAGCGCCGACGCGCTTGACGCCCTGGGCGTGAATCTGCAACTGACGCCGGAACAGGTCGCGGAGTGTATCGAAACGGTGGGCATCGGCTTCATGTTCGCCCCCCGCCACCACAGCGCGATGAAAAACGTCGCCCCCGTGCGCGGTGAAATGGGTGTGCGGACGCTGTTCAACATTCTGGGTCCCATCACCAATCCCGCCGACGCGCCCAATACCCTTTTGGGCGTTTTTCACGCCGATCTGGTCGGGATTCTGGTGCGCGTCATGGCGCGTTTGGGCGCGAAACATGTGCTCACGGTTTACGGCATGGATGGCATGGATGAAGTCAGCCTGGGCGCGTCCACGATGGTCGGCGAGTTGAAAAATGGCGTGGTCAGCGAATACGAAATCCACCCGGAAGATTTCGGCATCGCCATGGCGGGGCAGCGCAATTTCAAGGTTGCCAGCATCGAAGAGTCGCTGCAAATCGTGCTATCCACTTTGGGTAACGAACCCGGCGCGGCGCGTGACATCGTGACCCTGAACGCGGGCGTCGCCCTCTACACCGCCAACAAGGTTGCCGACATCGGCGCGGGCGTCGCCCTCGCCCGCGAAATCATCGCGAGCGGCGCTGCCCGCGCCAAACTGGACGAGTTCGTGCAATTTACCCGCAAATTCAAGTAAGAACGCCGCGCGATGAGCGATATTCTCCAAAAAATTCTCGCCACCAAGCTTGATGAAATCTCGGTGGCGCGCGCGCAATATCCGCTGGCAGAACTGCGCGCCCAAGCCTTTGACCAGCCGCCCCCCCGCGATTTTGTACAGGCGTTGCACAGCAGGGTGGCGAAAAAACAGCCTGCGGTGATTGCGGAAATCAAGAAAGCCAGTCCCTCAAAAGGCCTCATCCGCTCCGATTTTCGCCCCGCCGAAATTGCCGAATCGTATGCCCGGCACGGCGCGGCCTGTCTTTCCGTGCTGACCGATAAAAGCTACTTTCAGGGTGCGCCCGAATATCTGCAAGCCGCCCGCGCCGCCTGTGATTTGCCCGCGCTCCGCAAGGATTTCACCGTCGACGCCTACCAGATTTACGAAGCGCGCAACATGGGCGCGGACGCCATCCTGCTCATCGTCGCCGCGCTCACGCCCGGTCAGTTGCAGGATTTGGCGGGCGTTGCGCAAGAACTGGGGCTTGCCGTGCTGGTGGAAAGTCACGATGGCGCGGAACTGGACATCGCGCTCACCAAACTCACCACGCCCCTCATCGGCATCAACAACCGCAATTTGCGTACCTTTGAAGTTTCGCTGCGCAACACGCTGGAACTCCTGCCGCACATCCCGCAAAACCGCATCGTCATCACCGAAAGCGGCATCTTTACCCCGGAAGATGTCAAAACCATGCAAGCCAGAGACGTACACGCCTTCCTCGTCGGCGAAGCGTTCATGCGCGCGGCAGAGCCGGGGGCGGAACTGGCGCGGTTGTTTGGTATGGGTTGATGAATGCCCTCCTCTTTGGGGAAGGTGGCGACGCGCCGACGGGAGGCGTGTGCGTGACGAAACGAAGCGCATTCCACCCGACGCGCGGAAACATAGGATAATTCGCGCCTTGTTATTTTTTTGTCCGCTTGACTCATGACATCAGGAATGAATCTGCGCCGCTGGACGGCCTGGACGCCGAACCGTGAAACGCCGGAAGCATGGCGCGCAT
>JAITSU010000055.1 GCA_031287525.1 Zoogloeaceae bacterium
GCTGCCAGCGTGGACGCTGGCGTTCCCAGAAAAACCTTCACTCAAAAAAACGCTCTGTGCAACTTTGTCAGCAGCCTGCGGCGCGCTCGGAGAGCGCGCCCTACCTTCAAACGCCCCACCTTCAAACGGGTCGCTCTGTGTGGCAAAATTTTTCCGCCCCCCACATATTCCTGACCCTTCAGGTACAATCATTTCTCTTTTCGCCAAAATTTCCTCGCCATGATTACTGGTTCTCTTGTCGCCGTCGTTACGCCCATGTTTGCCGACGGCAGTCTTGATTTTGCCGCCCTGCGTCAACTGGTGGATTTTCATGTGGCGGAAAAAACCGATGCCATTGTGATTGTCGGCACCAGTGGCGAATCGCCCACCGTCAGCATGTCCGAACATTGCGAGCTGATTCGGGTGACGGTAGAACATACGGCGGGTCGCCTGCCGGTGATCGCCGGTACGGGGGCGAATTCCACGGCGGAGGCGATTGAGCTTTCCCGCTTTGCCAAGGCGTCGGGCGCTGACGCTACCCTGTCTGTCGTGCCGTATTACAACAAACCGGGGCAGGAAGGCATCTATCGGCATTTCGCCGCGATTGCCGAAGCGGTGGATATTCCACTCGTGCTCTACAACGTGCCGGGTCGCACGGTGGCGAACATGAGCAACGACACCGCGCTCAAGCTGGCGGAAATTCCCAACATCATCGGCATCAAGGACGCCACTGGCGATATCGACCGCGCCACCGACCTGATTGCCCGCGCGCCCAGGGATTTCGCGCTGTACAGCGGCGATGACATGACCGCGTTTGCCGCGATTCTGCTGGGATTCCACGGCGTGATTTCCGTTACCGCCAACGTCGCGCCGCGCCTGATGCACGAGCTTTGCGTCGCCGCCACTTCTGGCGACGGCAAAAAGGCGCGGGAATTGCATTTTCGTCTGCAAGGGTTGCACCGCGATTTGTTTTGCGAAGCCAATCCCATCCCGGTCAAATGGGCGGTGCAAAAACTGGGCAAAATTGAAGGCGGTATTCGTTTGCCGCTCACGCCGCTTACCCCCGCAGGACAGGAAAAAGTCACCGCCGCCCTGCGTTTGGCGGGCGTTCTGGTCTAAATCAAGCGTTAACACGGAGTTTTGAATCTCATGCACGCCTCGCGTCAAATATCCCTTTTTACCTTGCTTTTGTTGAGCGCGACCCTGGCGGGTTGCGCGGGCAGCCTCATTCCCGAAACCAAAAAAATTGATTACAAATCCGCCAGCAACCGCGCGCCCAGTCTGGAAGTGCCGCCGGATTTGACCCAGATTGCCAGGGATGACCGCTTTGCCGTGCCCGATTTTTCCGGCAAGGGCAGCGCCACCTATTCCGAATACAGCGCCGACCGTAAGCCCGAAGCGCAGGTGAAAAATTCCAGCGTCCTGCCGGAAGTCGACAATATCCGCGTCGAGCGCGCTGGTAGCCAGCGTTGGCTGGTGGTCAAGACGCAGCCGGAACGCCTTTGGGATTCCACCAGGGATTTCTGGCAGGAATTGGGCTTCATCATCAATACCGAAGTGCCGGAAGCGGGCATCATGGAAACCGACTGGGCGGAAAACCGCGCCAACATCCCCAGTGATTTCATCCGCAACACCATCGGCAAACTGCTGGACGCCCTCTATTCCACCGGCGAACGCGATAAATTCCGCACCCGCTTCGAGCCGGGCAGCGAGCCGGGCACGACCGACATTTTCATCAGCCACCGGCGCATGGAGGAGGTTTATACCTCTGCCGCCAAGGACGACACCCGCTGGCAACCGGCGGCTTCCGACCCGGAACTGGAAGCCGAAATGCTGCGCCGCCTGATGGTGCGTTTGGGTACGGATGAACGCCGCGCCGAAGCCGCCATCGCCTCGGCAAACGTAGACGAACGCGCCCGCCTGGTCAGGTCGGATGATGGCGCGGGCGTGCTGGAAGTGCAGGAACGCTTCGACCGCGCCTGGCGGCGCGTGGGGCTGTCGATGGATCGCGTCGGTTTCACCGTCGAAGACCGCGACCGCAGCCGTGGCTTGTATTTCGTGCGCTACGTCGACCCGGAAACCGACAACAGGAAAAAAGACGACGGCTGGTTCGCAAGACTCTGGACACGTGACAACAAGGCAACGCCGCAGGTGCAATACCGCGTCCATTTGCAGGAAGTGGGCGACAACACCCGCGTACAAATCCTCTCCGCCGAAGGCGGCGTAGACCGTTCCGATACCGCCAGAAAGATTCTTGGTTTGCTGCTTGAACAGTTGAAGTGAGGCGGGGTTCAGGGGGCAGGTGGCAGTGAAGTAGTGTGCGGCGCGAAAGCGCCGCGCTTACGCTTTCATGTATAAGTTACGCATACGCAGATCATCGTGTGCAAGAAGGAAAATGCAATGAAAACCGCAAAACCCCTGCTGCTCTGCTTCCTTGCCCTGCTGCCGTTACAGGCGTGGGCGTGCAGTTGCGCTGTTCCACAACCGGAATATGATCATGCTGCTGCGGTGGCTGTTGTCAGTGTTGTGGGTGCCGAACCCGATAAAGAAGCATTTAGCAACCGTGCCTTTCGCCTGAAGGTGCAGCGATCCTGGAAAATCAGATTGCCAAAGGAAATCACTGTTTTGACGCAGGCTGGGGCTAGTCTCTCTTGCGGCTATCCTTTGGTATTGAATGAGACCTATCTTTTGTATCTCTACGGTGGCAAGAACGGGAACTTCAATATCGCCGCATGTATGGGAACAGGAAATATTTCCGCAGGGAACACCGTCCGTTATGACAAAATATTCAGCGAGGAAGATATTTGGTTTCACCGTGCTCGGGACGAAATCCGCTGGCAAAATGCCATTCATCAGCTCGAACAAAAAGCAAAGAGTATCCCGCCTTTGCCCTAGGCGCATCCGTCCTGCCCGCATTCTGAAAACCCTGCGGATTTTGTCGAAAGGCGCGTAAAATCGCGTCTTTGTTTTTTCCGTGTATTTTTCACGGGTAGGGGATTCCATGACGATTAAATCAGACAGATGGATACGCCGCATGGCGGCGGAGCGGGGCATGATTGAGCCGTTTGAGCCGCAACTGGTGCGCGTGGCGGAGGACGGGCAGAAGATTGTTTCTTACGGCACCTCCAGCTACGGCTACGACATCCGCTGCGCGCCGGAGTTCAAGGTGTTTACCAACATCAATTCCACGGTGGTCGACCCCAAGGCGTTCGACCCGAAATCCTTTGTTGAAATTGACGCGGAGGTTTGCATCATTCCCCCCAATTCTTTCGCGCTGGCGCGTACCATTGAGTATTTCCGTATTCCCCGCAACGTGCTCACCATTTGTCTGGGCAAGAGCACTTACGCCCGCTGCGGCATCATCGTGAATGTGACGCCTTTCGAGCCGGAGTGGGAAGGCTACGTGACGCTGGAATTTTCCAACACCACGCCGCTGCCCGCCAAAATTTACGCGGGCGAAGGCTGCGCTCAAGTGCTGTTCTTCGAGTCCGACGAGGTGTGCGAAACTTCATACAGGGACAGAGGCGGCAAGTATCAGGGGCAAGTGGGCGTGACGCTGCCGAAGATTTGAACGACGAGCGTTCGAGACAATGACCGGCGGAGAGAAGACAGGGGGCAAGGGGTTGTGGCGCTACCTTCGTGGCTTGGTCAAATTGACGCTGTTTCTGGCGGCGCTGCTGTTTGCGCTGTCGGTGGGGCATTCTCGCTACGTCAAGAACCGCGCCGATACGTTCTGTAATTCCTTCGCCATCGGAGCGCCTTTTGACCTGGCGAAATTTGAGGCGCAGGCTAAACAAGTCCCGAATACAAGGCTGTTCATATACCCGCAATTTTTTTCTGAGGGAAATGGTACTGTCTGGGCTAGGTTTCAGGGGGTTGTTCCCGGATTCCACATTTGCAAGCTTGGCATCGTGGATGGCATCGTTGTCACGAGGGAAGTGCAGTTCAGGAATTAAAAAACCGCCAACGCCTTCCCCGTTCCGGCATAGAATCCGTTTTTTCGCGCCCCGCGCTTGTGGCGGGGCGGTGTTTTTCAAGGAACTTTCATGCGTTTTCATTTCCCTGTCATCATCATTGACGAAGATTTTCGTTCCGAAAATACTTCCGCGAAGGCAGGGAAAAAGGGGCTGTGGCAGTACATTCGCAGTGTCCTGATTACCTTGGTCAGGTTGCCGCTGATTCTGGTGACGCTGGTAATTGTGGGGTATCTGGGCAATTATCACCTCGTCAAGTATCGCGCCAACACGTTCTGCGATTCTTTCGCTATCGGAGCGCCTTTTGATTTGGCGAAATTCGAGGCGCAAGCCAGACAAATACCGAGTACAAGTTTGCACATATATCCAGCGCTTTTTTCTGGGGGAAGTGGCACGGTCTGGGTTCAGTTTCGGGAGATTGTTCCCGAATACCACACTTGCAGCCTTGGCATCGTGAACGACATCGTTGTCACGAGGGAAGTGCAGTTCGCGGATTAAAAAACTGCCAACGCCTTCCCCATTCCGGCATAGAATCCGTTTTTTCGCGTCCCGCGCTTGTGGCGGGGCGGTGTTTTTCAAGGAACTTTCATGCGTTTTCATTTTCCTGTCATCATCATTGACGAAGATTTTCGTTCTGAAAATACTTCCGGTTTGGGCATTCGCGTGTTGGCGGACGCGATTGAGAAGGAGGGCATGGAGGTGCTGGGCGTGACCAGTTACGGCGACCTGACTTCGTTCGCGCAGCAGCAGAGCCGGGGTTCCGCCTTTATCCTTTCCATTGATGATGAGGAACTCTTGCAGGAGCCGGAGGAAACCATCGCGGGGCTACGCGCTTTCGTGCAGGAAATCCGCCTGCGGAACACTGACATTCCCATTTTTCTGCACGGCGAAACCCGCACTTCGCGCCACATCCCCAACGATGTGCTGCGCGAGTTGCACGGCTTTATCCACATGTATGAGGACACGCCGGAATTTATCGCCCGCTATGTGGTGCGCGAGGCGAAGACCTATCTGGATTCTCTGGCGCCGCCTTTTTTCCGGGCGTTGACGCACTATGCCGCCGATGGCTCTTATTCCTGGCACTGCCCCGGTCATTCCGGGGGCGTGGCGTTTTTGAAAAGCCCGGTCGGGCAGATGTTCCACCAGTTTTTTGGCGAAAACATGTTGCGCGCCGATGTCTGCAACGCCGTGGAAGAACTGGGGCAACTGCTCGACCACACCGGCCCCGTTGCCGCCTCCGAACGCAACGCGGCGCGGATTTTCAACTGTGACCACCTGTATTTCGTCACCAACGGCACATCGACTTCCAACAAGATTGTCTGGAATTCCACTGTCGCGTCGGGCGACATCGTGATCGTCGATCGTAATTGCCACAAATCCATTTTGCATTCCATCATGATGACCGGCGCGATTCCGGTATTTCTGATGCCCACGCGCAACAATTACGGCATCATCGGGCCGATTCCCAAAGAAGAATTCAAATGGGAAAACATCGAAAAGAAAATCGCCGCGCATCCTTTTGCCCGCAAAGCCAAAGGCAAGCCGCGCGTGCTCACCATCACCCAATCCACCTATGACGGCATTCTTTACAACGTGGAAGCCATCAAGGCGGAACTCGATGGCAAGGTAGAAACCCTGCATTTTGACGAAGCCTGGTTGCCGCACGCCGCGTTTCACGAGTTTTACGGCGACTACCACGCCATTGGCGCTGACCGCCCGCGCTGTCAGGAGTCGATGGTGTTCGCCACGCAATCCACGCACAAGCTGCTGGCGGGGCTGTCGCAAGCCTCGCAAATTCTGGTGCAGGACGCCGAGCGCAACAAGCTTGACCGCAATGTGTTTAACGAGGCCTATCTGATGCACACCTCAACCTCGCCGCAGTACGCGATTATCGCCTCCTGCGATGTGGCGGCGGCGATGATGGAAGCCCCCGGCGGTACGGCGCTGGTGGAAGAATCCATTGCCGAGGCGCTGAATTTTCGCCGCGCCATGCGTAAGGTCGAGCAGGAATGGGGGGCGCACTGGTGGTTCAAGGTCTGGGGGCCGGACGATCTTTCCGAAGAAGGCATCGAAGACCGCGCCGCCTGGATGCTGAAACCCGGCGAACGCTGGCATGGCTTCGGCAATCTTGCCGAAGGCTTCAACATGCTGGATCCCATCAAGGCGACGGTCATCACGCCGGGATTGGACGTTTCCGGCGAATTCGCGGAGCGCGGCATTCCCGCCGCCATCGTCACCAAGTATCTGGCGGAACACGGCGTGATCGTGGAAAAGTGCGGGCTGTATTCCTTCTTCATCATGTTTACCATCGGCATCACCAAGGGGCGCTGGAATACGCTGGTGACGGCGTTGCAACAGTTCAAGGACGATTACGACAGAAACCAGCCGCTCTGGAAAGTGCTGCCCGAATTCGTTGTCAAATACCCGCGCTATGAGCGGGTGGGTTTGAAAGACCTCTGCAAACAGATTCACGCCGTTTACAAGGAAAACGACGTGGCGCGGCTGACCACGGAAATGTATTTGTCCGACATGGAACCCGCCATGCGCCCCGCCGACGCCTTCGCCAAAATGGCGCACCGCGAAATCGAACGCCTGCCCATCGGCAATCTGGAAGGTCGCGTGACCGCTGTCCTGCTGACTCCCTATCCGCCGGGCATCCCGCTGCTGATTCCGGGCGAGCGCTTCAACCGCACCATCGTCCGCTACCTGGAATTCGCCCGCGACTTCAACCTGGCCTATCCGGGCTTTGAAACGGATGTGCATGGGCTGGTGAAAGGCGAGGACGGAAGATATTATGTGGATTGCGTGGTTTGATTCCAGAGAACAGGGGACAGTCGGGATGCGTGACGCAAAACCCTCCGCGCTCAACGGACGAGGGTTTTTCCCACACGACGGAGCGCGGCGACGGAAACCCCGCTGTCCTCAGTCTTCTGTCTTCTGAACCCGAAGGATTAGTGATATGAAAATGAACATCGTGCCCGCCGCGAATGGCAAAAAATGGATGACGCAAGGGTTTGCCCTGTTTCGGCAACACGCCAAGTCCATTTTCTTGGCGACTTTTCTTTATGTATTAATCATTATCTCATTTTTCGTTGTGTCGCGCTTCCTGCTTTGGGTGGTGGGTGTGCCGATCATCATTGCCTTGGGTGTGCTGGGACCGGCGTTGATGGCGAGCATGGTCAGTATTTTTCGTGTGCTGGATCGGGGGCAGCCGGTTTCTCTGGATGTTTTTCTGCAACCGTTCAAGACAAGGTTTGCGCCACTATGCGCCTTTGGCGCGCTCTACATGCTGGCTGTGGCGAGCGTGTATGCGATGGGCGCAGGCATTTTCGTGTTGCTTGTCGGGGATGATTCTCGTCAGGTGTTGCGGGTGTTGGTCGCGATGATGAATAATGCTGTGACCGGGGCGGATAGCGAATACCTCTTACGGATATTGCCATCGCTGATGGTCGCCTACACGGTTTCCGAACTGGTCGTGTTGCTGTCCATGTTTCCCTTGCTCATGGCGTATTACTTCGCGCCGTTGCTGATCGGTTGGGATAAAGTGCCGGTCGGCAAGGCGATTGTGTTCAGCTTTGTCGCCTGCCTGAAAAATTGGCGTCCCTTCCTGCTGTTTAGTCTGTTCTGGATGGTGGCGACAGGCATGTTGGTGACGGTTGTGGTCGTATTCGTCATGGTTTTCATGCTGGCGCTGCCCCCAACATTGGGGCTTCTGCTTGCCGCGCCGCTTTACCTTGTCATGGGCGGGTTGATTATCGCCCTCACATTTGCGTTTTATTACATGAGCTACAAGGATATTTTCACGCCGGACGAAGCGTAGGGGTTTCGTAGGGGCAGGTTTCAAACCTGCCCCCGAATAATACGCGGGCATTGCCTTCGATAACGAACGGCACAGGGGCGCAGAGCAATCGCGTGAATCTTATTGTCATGGCAAGCCAGGTCTTGCGGCAACAATCCTGTACGTGCCGGACGTGTTTTACCCGCTCCCCACCCCTGCGGCGTAGGGGCGAACTGCGTTCGCCCGTCGTGGGCGCATCCTGCGCCCGTTAAAGGTAGGGCGGAATGGTAGGGCGGCATCGAAGAAACCGCCGTGGTTAAACGTCCGGCGCGTTCTTCGATCCCGCCCTACCCTTCTACCCATCAAAGTAGCGGGAGCATCCTGCTCCCGCAGACAGGTAACGGCAAGGCGATAGACGTAGGGGCAGGTTTCAAACCTGCCCGCCGTTGCGTCAGCGGAACGCGCAGGGCGGGTTTGAAATCTGCCCCTACCCAAAGGTAGGGCGCGTTCTCCGAACGCGCCGTTAACCACGGCGGTTTCGGAGAATGCGCCCTTGTATTATGAACATACCTCAAAGCTTACATGTTTTGCGTGAGTGGGAAAGCGTGAAGGGCGTAGCCCGTAACGATTTTCCACTCACGCGCCGCCGACGGTCGGTGGGTGTTTTACCGTCAAACTGTAGTTGTCCCAGGCCAGCTACCTGGGACAGAGTGACTGGATGCCGTGCCCGCCCTTGGGCTTCAAGCTCGTC
>JAITSU010000057.1 GCA_031287525.1 Zoogloeaceae bacterium
CCAGACGTTGTAGCTCCCTCTCTCACCCCGGAAAGCTATAATGTTTAGATTCATCACCTCACTCGTAATGCTGTTGTAGCTCCCTCTCTCACCCCGGAAAGCTATAATGGGACAATGTCGTAGGCGGTAATGACGCCCGTTGTAGCTCCCTCTCTCACCCCGGAAAGCTATAATCGTTAGTCATCGGGGCACAGTCACGATATTGTTGTAGCTCCCTCTCTCACCCCGGAAAGCTATAATTTTGCAGATTGCGGATACCACCGCCATCGGGTTGTAGCTCCCTCTCTCACCCCGGAAAGCTATAATCGCTTGCCGCTTCGATGCCGGAGAAGAGAGGTTGTAGCTCCCTCTCTCACCCCGGAAAGCTATAATCACTTTGGCGGGCTTTACGTCTTAGTGCTTGTTGTAGCTCCCTCTCTCACCCCGGAAAGCTATAATACAAAGTAACATCTTAAATCAACGACTGCCGTTGTAGCTCCCTCTCTCACCCCGGAAAGCTATAATTTTTTCATGGTTCAACCTGTTCTGCATCAGGTTGTAGCTCCCTCTCTCACCCCGGAAAGCTATAATTTCGTCCAGATAACAGGCAACATCATGCAGGTTGTAGCTCCCTCTCTCACCCCGGAAAGCTATAATCACCTGGGCGCAGCAGCAGCAGCCTAGAAAGTTGTAGCTCCCTCTCTCACCCCGGAAAGCTATAATTTATATCGGCTATTCCATCGCCCACAAAGCGTTGTAGCTCCCTCTCTCACCCCGGAAAGCTATAATCGAAAACGAAATGCACCGCAAACACATGCCGTGGTAGCTCCCGCTCTCACCCCGGACAGCTATACTCCACAGGGACTCCGTACCTTGACCTGTGCCGTTGTAGCTCCCTCTCTCACCCCGGAAAGCTATAATTGCCCGGTTTCGTTTTGCACAGCATAGTGAGTTGTAGCTCCCTCTCTCACCCCGGAAAGCTATAATCCACTACCCTGAATTCCCCGTCTGGCTTGGCTGGACGGGGAATTTTTTTGTTCAGAATGCTCAAAGGTTTGATGACATGAGGCGCAAATTTCCGGTTTTTGGAAATTTTCGGGAGAGGGGTACAATTCCGTCCGCACTGCTTAGAACAGCATTAGCTGCGACGCGCTACTCTTCTTTTCCGCAAAACGCGGCGCGCCGACCAACAGTTTGATCCCTGCAAACTGCTTTTCCGTAACCGTCATGCAGCGCACGGAACCGGCGGGTGGCAGGTTGTCGGTGAGTCGTTTCTGGTGTTTTTCCTGATCGTCCAGCCCGGAGAGCAAACGTCCGTATACCGACCACTGAATCATGTCGTAGCCGTCATTAAGCAAAAAGCGGCGGAACTGGACGTACTCCCGTTTTTCTGCTTTCGTCACCATCGGCAGGTCGAAAAACACGAGCATTCTCATAAAGCGTCGTGTCTCCTGACTCATGGTTCAGTATTCTGGCGCGTGGGCAGTCAGCCCGATGAGCACCGGCAGATCAAGGGCATGACCGTTTTCGCCGGTCTCGAATACCCGGCAGAGGCTTTCCACGGCGTATTCGATGGCGGACAACACCGACATGCGACCGCTCGCCATGCCAACATCCACATTCAATAACGCGACCAGTCCTGCCTTGTCTTCCGTGCCCAGTTCTTCCTTTTCTTCACCGGCGCGGTGAGCTTCGCGGAATGTGTGCAAATCCACCAACGGGCGGAAGGCTTCGATCAGGTCATCTGCCAGATTGAAGGCGTTTTGCTCGCTGGCATGAAAAAGACCAATGGAGGGGTGCAATCCGTGCGCGACCAGCCCACGGGCAATCGCGCCACGCAGGATGGCATAGCCATAGTTAAGCGCGGCGTTGATCCAGCCTTCCTCACCGCGAAAAAAGCCGGAACCAAACAGGCGCGGAAAGTAAAATGCCGCTGCCTGCCCCTCCAGATTTTCACCGTCGCCTGAGCGTACATTCGCAGCAATCGCTTCAAGACGTTTACTGCCTTCCCGTTTGGTAAGAGCGAGGCAATGCCCCTGATTTTCAATTTTGCGCCGAACCATCGCTGCCCATGCCTGCTTGATTAACGGCTTGCCTGCCTGTAATTGCAGGCGCAGCATCCGGGTGGTGCGCGAATGATTCAGAAAGGGCAGGAATACGCCGTTTGGCTGATGGTTGTCGCCCAAAGAGTAGAGGCTGACGCCATAGTCCGCGCAGGCGGAAAGCACCGGATGGGTCAACATGATTTGCCGATGATTGAGGACAATTACGGCAATGTCCTCAAAAGGAATCGTTACCGTGTCTTCCTGCTCGACGGCGAGTGAGAAATGTTCCCGTTTGAGGCGAGCCGGACGGGAGATCATGATGCTACGCCAGCCCACGACGCAGCTCCGGGCGGGCGGGATAGATGTTGCCCAAGACATCTACCTCGAATTTCTCAAGTTTGAGGGCGGTTTTTACGCCAATACCCTCAATAGAGCCATCTTTGCCTACTGTTTGGTTGCGGTCATGCGCCCAAATATTAATCGCGCCAGTGCCGCGATGTGTGCTGGCGTAATACCCAAAAAAGGTTTCTTTCTTCTGTGTAATTCGCACCAAATCATTCGGATGCAACGAAAAACACCAATCAAAGCTCTCGTCAATCAGCGTCCATTCTTCTTCGTCCTTTCCCTGAACAATCTTACAGAGAGTGAGATATTTACAGGGGGTGGAGCGAGCTAATTGGGGGATATAGCGGGATATAGGGGGATTTTCCGGGCGGCGCGATTAAAACGTGTTTAGCAGGGGGAAATAAAGACGGCGGCTTGGTTTTTCATCGGGCTGCGGCGTTCAGCATCCCGGAAATGGCGTCCAGAATGGTTTTTTCGGTTTCCGGTTGGAGGGTGGCATTTTCGGGGGAGCCGTAAAAAGGCAGGAAGGGGCGGGCGGGGATGTTGACTTGCCAGGCTTCGGCTGTGTGCCACGTTTCGCGCACTTGTTTATGGCTATCCCTGGCGAAGACAGCGAGACCTTTTCCGCTGGATTTGGCATTACCTTTATCACCCTGACGCAGCAGATTGCCCGCCTTATCGGTACGCAGGCGGACGCGGATGGAGCGGGCGGCGTGGTGGATGGTGCCGCCGAACTGGTGGATGGCAGCATAGGCGACGTTGGAGCCGACCAGCGCATAGTCGGAGCCGTAATCAGTGCTGATGCTGCCCGCGAGGATGCCACGGTCTTGCAGGATTTTCAGCACGGAGCCGCCGTTGTTGCGGCGCAGGCGGTTCCTGACGGTGGCGCTGGAGAGGGGAACCCAATGCGGGCGACCTTGGGCGGCGAAGTTTTCTTCGGTTTCTTTTTCCAGAATGCCCGCGATGACTTTGAACAGCGGGCGGGCGTCTTTCAGCGTACCCGCGAGGTCTTGCAGCTTTTGTTGTGTCTCTCCGGCGTCGAGTGTGACTTTGAGCATGGTCAGATCAATACGTTGGGATCGTCTAACAACTCGCCAACCTTCGGAAACAACTTCCGAATCAGCGCATCCTGTGCGTCCTCATCTTCCGGGATCGGCGTATTGTTCTCAATCGCCCACTGCTGGAGATCATTCTGTATCCCGTCCGACATGAAGCCCATGCATACCGACGGCGGCCACCGCCCGAATTTTTCAAGGTAGGCATATTCAGCAGAGTAGGTTTGCGCCATCATTTCAAAATTTGAGCATGGTCAGATGAAGATCGTGCCATCGCCGGGGAAACCAATTTCTGCCCAAGTCTCTTTTTGCAGCGCCTCATCATCAATGGGCTGACCGCTGGCAATCGCGCGCCGCATGATTTCATCTTGCGCGGCATCAGACTTGTAGCACATGGACGATACCATAGGGTCTGTTCCGAACTTTGCGATGTAATCGTAGTAAGCCTGTGACATCATTTCAGCAACTCCAGAAAAACCCGGTTCATTTCGGGTGTCATCCGTTCTATCACCTGTTTCCAAAATAGTCCACCTTCACCGTGAAGGCAAAAGAGGTTGGCGAATGATTCCGTCCCTGCTTTGTCGGGAGACTGGTTGTAGTATGCATTTGGATGCCCCCAGCCACTTTTTGTAAAGCCGCCGACCTTGTTTTTCGTTGCGCTCCCGATCAGGTCGGAAAGCTGCCCAAGCGTACCTTTCCCAAAGGCAGTAGAGCGTTCATAGGCAAGGACATAGGAACCCGCGCCTTTCTGTACCAAAACGGGCTGCGCGTTAACACCGCCCGTCAGCGCGTCCAGCAAGCCCTGGGCGTCCCGTTCTTCAAAGGCAACGATGATGCGCCGGTAACGGTCTTGCGCGGCGGCGGCATCCAGCAAATCCGGGAAAGCGGCGTGCTTTTCGATGGCTGCGCGGGCGCTTGTGTAGTCGATGCCGGATTTCTGATAGCGGGCAGATAACCATGCTTCGCGGTCAGCCGCCGCCATGAAGTCCTGTCGCGCGCCATCGTAAGCGGAATCCAGCGCCGCCCTGCGCGCGAGCGTCTTTTTGCTGTTGACTTGCCCATGCGCTCCCATGTCAATCAGGGCTTTTCTGTCTGCCTGCAAGGCGGCGTCAAATACGTCGCTACTGCTCGCGCAAAGATAAGATTTTCCTCGCCCCAACTCGCCGTCAACGTGATGCCCGAATTCATGCCGCCATACCGATTGACCGCGCAAGGAACTGTCCTTGTAGCCATCCATATTGATTTTCTGATGAAACACACAGAACGCATCTTTCCCCGTATGCTGCACATCCAACGGATCGCCCGCCTTCGCAATGGCTGACCGGATATAGTCAGGCGCATCAGCAAAGGATGCATCGTGCCATGCGCCCGCCGCCGTTTTCGGATTCCAGCCAGTCGCATAAGTTTGCACAGAAGCCGCCGACGCGGGGAACTTCGCCGCCAACTTTTCCGCCTTCTCCTTCAACAGATTTTGCAGTTCATCCGACTGCGTGAGCGCCGGATTGTGATCCCAACCGGGGTCGGGCCAAAAGACATGTTCCTTGCCGGTATCGTCGGCGGTGCGAATGCCCTTGACCCGCAGGGTGTCGCCGCCCTTGTTGATGACGACTTCTTTTTCCACGATGGCGTTCTTGCCATCCTCCAGCGCCGCGCCGGACTGCTCGAACTCCGCCGCCGACAGCGCCTCTACACGGCAGCGACAACCCCAGCCGTTGGGTGGCCAGAGGGTTTGCCAGATGGGATCGTCGGCGCGCCAAACCTTGCCGTTCAATGCCGCGTGACCGGCGCGGGTGCGGCTGTCCATCACCGCCACATAGCGCCAGTACGGGCGGTTTTCGGCGTTGTCCAGATACCGCTTGTAGCGACCCGCCATGTAACTGGTTTGCACGTTGGTCTGGAAGATGGTGCGTAGCCGCCGGTTACTGCCCAGTTGTACCTGGGTGATTTCGCCCGTGTCGATGTCGAGCATTTCTTGCTTGCCCCACCAGCCCGCCTCCTGCAAACGCGGGCGCAGGGACTTTTTGAAATCCTCGAAGGGACGACCTTCTTTCAGGCTACGTTCGATTTCCTTCTGGAACCAGCTCAACATGTCCAGAGTGGTGACTTTGGCGACGGTAAAGGACTGCGCGTGCGTTTCGGCTTCGGTGTCATGCCAGTCCCACGCCAGATGTACGCCCTTCTTTTCAAAGAAAGCGATGGCGTCTTTCGGCGGCAGGTTGAGGTGGGCGGTGAGGTTCATTTTTTGGGGATCAGGGGGTCAGGTGGCAGGTGGCGTAGGGGCGAACGCAGTTCGCCCCTACAGCCCGTTGTGGATATGGGCGACCAACATTCATGATGTGATATTCAGTCATAAATCACCTCAATAATCGCGCACGCCGCGCCGCCTTTCGCGCCGGTCGCCTGCGCCCTAGCGTAAGCGCTATTGACAACAGAAGCACCGTCTAGTGACGTCAGCCCCGCGCCGCCGCCGCCGATGAACGGCGTCTGGTCAGGCAGGTAAAAATACTGCCTTGTGCCGGACGAACAAGGGGTTCCGGGGATGCTGCCCTGGAACGCGCCCACAACATCAATCGCCTCTAGCGTCTGGCTGCTGCCGTTCGCGTAAGTTTGCTGAAGCGCCACGACTTCGCCGGGGAGCACCGAGGCTTCGTAAGCGCCGAACGTGGTGGCCGTCAGCGGGTAATTCGCGCTAACCCGCCGAGCCAGCAAGTTCAAAAAATCGCACTGAACGGGGTGGGGCGTGAGGGTGGGCGCGGCGCTGGTCAGCCCGTCGGCGTAAAGCCCGGATGAGCCGCCAGCAAAACTCACAGCTTGAGCGCCTGTTGGCGTCGCCGGGATGTACACCGGGACGCAGCCGCCGCCCGTATAGTTTTCATCACCACCGGAAGCCGCGCCGCCCACGGAAGCCGCCGTCGCCAGGGCGGTAGTAGTGGCGGAGCTTGCTGCCGCCTTGCCGCCTTCCCCACCCTCTGCCAGGAGCGAGACCCCCGCGCCAGCAAAAGAACTCGCGCCACCCGCATTACCGGTCTCCGACGACGTATACGTTCCAGCGCGATTCGATGAAACCAAGGCGGTGACGCCCGCTCCAGGCGCGCCCAACAGCAGCGTAAACGGGTCGCCGACGTTGCAGCGCACGTCCTTGATGGACGTGCCCCCCGCCGCGCCGCCCGTTGCCGCTGCCCTGCCAGCGGGCGAGGGGGCAGATGCTGATGCGGCACAAATCAACACCAACGCTACCGCGCCGGAACCGCCCGCGCCGAACAGCCAGATTTTGAAATGGTCGGTGGGCGAAATGAAGGTCGTGCTTTCATCGAGACGCAGGTAGACGCTGCGCCGGGCTGAAAGCGCCTTCATGTCCGCGCCGATGGCTTGCGCCAGCGCGGTGATTCCGGTTTCAAGGCTCATGTTTATTCCTTGTTGGGTAGGGGCGAACTGCGTTCGCCCGTCGTTGGACAAGGCGCGGGCGAACGCAGTTCGCCCCTACCGTCACCTGATTCACGCCTTCGCCGCGTTGTAGTCGGCGACGAAATCATGGTCGGCGTCGCCAATATCCGCCGCCGCCGCCGCGCCGATGTTGGCGCGGGCTTGCGCCTGTCCGGTGGCGTCGATGCTCTGCGCCGCGTCGAAGCGCACACGGTTGCCGATGGCGGTCACAAGACTCGTCCCCAGCGCCGCGTTGTTGTCCAGATAATCGGCAAGCTCCTTCAGGGTATCCAGCGCGGCGGGCGCGCCATTCACCAGATCATCAATGGCGGCGGTGACGGTGGTTTGAATCTTCGCCGCCGACCAGGTGACATCTGTACCCGTGCCGTCATCGTCGATGCCCGCGCCGCCGGTTGAGGTGATGGCGTCGACGGCGGCCTTGAGTTCGTTCAATGCCGCGACGAGGCTCTGTTTTGCCGTCGTGGTGAGATTGGCAAGATTGCCTTGCCCGGCGAGCAGGGCTTTGATGTCCGCGCCGATGGCGGTGACTACGGCGGTGATGTTGGTTTCGAGTGACATGGTTTTCTCCTTTGTTTTCAGGTAGTAGGGGCGGTTCGCGAACCGCCCCTACAGTTTTGCTGCTTCGTAAAGGGCTAAAAGGTCGAGGTCAAAATCTTCAAGACCTTCGCCATCTTTGCCGTCCTTGCCTTGCAACACCTCGGCGAGCGTGATTTTCATGGCTTCCGGTTGTTCGGCGAATTTCAGCACGGCATGATTGCCGGGGATGAAAACCGATAATCCGCATGGGTTGCCTGGCATGGCTCATGGCTCCGTAACGGGTTTCGAGAGCGCGATTTGCGCGGAGGGCGAAATCAGGACAACGCCCGCTGGCGATTTCAGACGCACGTCAACCGACGCTTCGCCCGGCTTCCAATCCGTTTGTTGGTCGGCGGCGGCGGTGATGCGGAGGATGGTTTTGCCTTGCGACCAGGTGAGCGAGCAGGTCAGCGCCGCTTCAAAACCGCGCCCGCGCAGGGTGGAGGTGGCAACCCAGCCGGTGAGGTCGGGATAGTCGGCGCCGATTTGCACGGGCGCCGCCCAATCCAGTGTCGCGCCGATTTTGTGCTGTTTCATGGCGCGCTCCGTCCAAAGAGTTCCGCCCCGAACATCGCCCGCGCCAGCAGGGATTGCAGACGGCGGGGATCGACATCGGGCAACGCCTTGCCAGCGGCGGCAAGGGCATCCTCAAAGTTGTCCGCGCCCTCGATGGCGGCGAGCAAGGGTTCCACGATGCCCGCCATCGCCGCGTCAAAGGCGGCGTCCGGCACGGCATCCACGGCGTCGTCCATCGCCTGCTGCGCGGGGTCGGATTCAGAGGACAGAGGACGGATGACAGAGGACTGTAATCCTTGCGGCGGCGTAGCCGCCGGTAACTGACTGTCTTCTGTCCTCAGTCTTTTGTCCTCAGAACGCCGTACAAATTCGGCGAAAGCCGCTAACTGGCTGTCCTCTGTCTTCCGTCCCCTGTCCTCAGAACGCGACCAACCTTCGCCATACTTCGCCCGCACCGCCTCTTCGGAGAGTTGAAAGCCCATTTCGGACACGTTTTTGTCGGTTTCCGATTCTGCCTTTTTGTCTTCTTCTTCCTTGATTTGCCGATACACCGTGCAAGCGCCCAAACCGTTGAATTCGCATATCCAGGCAATCAGTGTGCGGTTCAGGGTTTCGGAGAGCAGGTCGCTATCCGCCTGCACCAGATCCAGCCGCACCGCCGCGCGCTCCTTGGAAGCCGCCGCCAGCGCGCCGCCGGATTCCGATTTCGGCTCCTGCCCCAGCAGCGTTTCGGCGATGTAATCGTCCATCGCCCGGATCAGCGCCTCCTGCGTCGTGATGTTGCCGCCGACGTGACTTTCCAGCAATTGAATCAGCGCGCCTTCCGGCGTCATGATGTAGCCGTCGGAAGCAAACGCTTTCAAGCCATCCGCCAGCGTGCGCTGCGCCTTCGGCCCCGCGTCGCGCGGAAACTGCCCCCACACCGTCGGCGTGCCGAAACGGTCGCAGAGCTTCGCCCAGGCGATGATGCCCTTACGCTTGAAAAATACCGGCCAGAACAGTTGCAACCCCAAGCCCATGCCGTAAGGGTTATCGTCTTCGGGATTCACCCGATGCACGATGAACTTTTTATCCGGCACGGGGATGCCCTTCAGCATTTGTTCACGGGTGAGCAGGTGGAGTTGCGCGCCCGCGTTTCTCGTTGGGGCAGTTCTCGAACTGCCCCTACCCGCGCGGGATTCCTCATCAACAAACACAAACCGCTTTTGGCGGCGCTTCGGTATCCGGTCGGGCACGATGAAGCCATCCCGCGCGACCCAGACAATTTCTGAAATCGCATAGCCCATCAGCACGGCGTCCATCAGATCGCGGCAAAGCTGGTCGAAATTGAACATTTTGAGGAGGGAAGACAACGCCTCGCTGGAAGCCGTGTCGCCGGGACGAACGGGATCAACCGCCCAGGGGTGGCACAGCAGCGCGCCGATGCGTTTTTGCAGGCTGGAAAACACCTTGGCGTCGCGCTTCAAATCCCGATACACCTCAAGATTGTCGCCCCGCTCGGAGAGCAGCGGGTCGTTGCTCTTCAACACGCCCATGAAGTCGACCTCAAACGGATCGGCGCGGCGGCTGGCGACTTCGGTCAGAAGTTCCGGGGGGAGTTTTTTGGTTTTTACTTTTTGGCGCATCACAGAAAGCCTCGCATTTCAGAAATAATCTCCCGCGCGCCGCCGCTGATGACCTCGGTTTTCGGGGTCGGGTGGCTGGCGGCGTGGAGCGCCAGCGAGAGCGCCCAGAAGCGGTCGGCGTGACCGTCCGGTGTGCGCTCGGCGGTAAAGCGGATGTTGCCCGCCGCCGTGGTTTGTTTGGTCACTTGCCGCAAATCGGCGCGAATGGCTTTGTCGGCGGGAATCCGCAGCCGCCGGTCTTCCATCAGGGAGCGGAGCGGATACGCCAATGCCTCTTTCACGGCGGGGGTAAAGGTCACGCCCTCAACGTGACAACTGCCGAATTTGTCCTGCGCGTCATCTGTCCAGCCGATGCCAAGCCCGGTCTGGTCGATGCACACGCGGTCGCAGCGGGCAAACCACGGGTAAAGGACTTTTTCCTGTTCGGATTTCCGCATCCGGGCGAGGGTTTCCACATGCCGGGTGTACAGCACATCGCCCAGACGCTCGACCACCCACAACACCGTCAAGTCTTTCTTGCGCCCGATGTCCACGCCCGCGTAAAGCCTGCCGTTCTGGCAGGTCTGCCAGTCTTCGCCCTGCCCGTATTCGGCGCTTGAAATCAGCTCGTATTCAAGAAAGGCGGCGTCATCATCGCCCGGCACGCACATGTATTCCTGCAAAAAGGATTCTTCATCCGCGCAACCGGCGCGCACGAAATCGAAGTATTCCGTCTCGTTCATCGCCTGCCGCTTATCGTCGGCGGGCAACATCTGCTGGAGCTTGAACAGAAAGCCTTGCGAGAGCGCGTCTTCCAGCGTGACGCGATGCAGGCTGATGTTTTTGGGGTTGCCACCTTCCCGCACTTCGCGGATGAGATCGTTAAAAAAATTCTTGCTGCCGCGATGGGTGGAAATGACTTCCATCGCGCCGCCCCAGGTGATGCCGGGGTAAGCGATCGCCCACAGCTTGCGCGGGTCGGGGTGCAGCGCGAATTCGTCCAGAATCCGCCCGCCGCGCTTGCCCGCCTGCGCGTCGGGGTTGCTGCTCATGCTGTAAATGCGTTTGCCGCTGGCAAATTCCAGCACATGCGCGCTGATTTTCCGGTCGACATCCAGCACGATTTCGCCCAGGTCACGCGCCGCCTTGTGCATGATGTTCGCCCACAGCTTGCAGTCTTCCAGAAACAAGCGGGACTGGATTTCATCGCGCGAGGAAACCCACTGGTCGTGCCGCGCGCCCGCCGCCGCCGTGCGCTCATCGGCGGCGTAGGCGGTTGCCCACGACAAGCCGATTTGCCGCCCTTTTTCCATCAGTTTCAGAATGGACGGGTCTTTAATCCAGGCGGACTGATACGGCAGCAGAATCGCGTCCGGGTTTTCGGGAATGCAGCGGGCGTTGCCTTTGACCATCATTCAATCCCCAAAGCCTGCCGGATGGCGTGGCGGGTTTCTTCCGAAACGCCGGGTTGCTTGCAGATTTCGGTGGCGCGCGCTTCTTGCTCTTCCAGCAACTTTTCCCGCGCCATCTTCGCCACCGCCTGCCGTTCCTTCAGGTTCAGCGAGCGGGCTTCCTGCGCCACCTTCGCGGCGCGGGCAAGGTCGAGCACATCGGAAATTTCCATCTCCGCCGCGCCTTCTTCCAGACGCGAAAAGGCGGTCTTGGTCGCCAGCGTGGTCACGGCTTGCGCCAGCAATGCCCCCGACTTGTCATCAAAATCCTCGCCCAACTCCGCCACCAGCGCCGAGGCCGCCGATGACATCGCCCGCTGCGTCTGCATCACTTCCTCAAACCCGGCGCGGTAGCGCCCAAGGGAGGAGCGCGAGGGCGCGGTATCCAGCGAGGGGAAAGCGGTTTTTACGTCAGCAAACAACTCATCTAACGTCAGCCGGTTTTCGCGCAGGCGTTGCTCAATGTGCTGACGCACCTCGGCGGGGAGTTTGGCGATGGTGGATTTGCGGCCCATGCGGGTTATTCGGCGCAAAGTAAAAATCTACTTTGCGCCGCTCCGGTTAGCCGATGATTCCAGGCAAAGCCCGGAATCATCGGGTGTGGGTTTACCCCCATTAAATTCAGGCTACGCCTGGATTTAATGGCTGAATAATCCGGCAAAAAGTAGATTTTTACTTTTTGACGCATGGTCATGCCGCCCTCGGTTTCGCCACGCCATCCACCACGGCGCGACCGTCCGCCACATCCTGCCCCCGTTCGGAGAGCGTCGCCACCCGTACCGAGCCGATGGATTCAATCGTCACCAGTCCCTGTTCTTCCAGCCAGCCGAGTTCCGTTTTCACCTGATCGCGGCTCACCACATGCCCGAATTCAGTCAAGAGGTTGGCGAGCACGGAACTGTTGCCCTTGTAGCCCGGCATTTCGGCGAGGGTACGCAAGAGCACAAGACGCATGTCGCGGCGCAGATAATCCTTGAACATCATTATTTTTTACCCCCAGTCGCGTATCGCGCCAGCCCCGACCCTCTCCCCCGCCCTCTCCCGCTTGCGGGAGAGGGGGCATATTGCACTCTCTCCCATTCATGGGAGAGAGATGGAGAGAGGGAATGGGGGCATTCGCCTG
Organism: Zoogloeaceae bacterium; assembly: GCA_031287525.1. Lineage (GTDB taxonomy): Bacteria > Pseudomonadota > Gammaproteobacteria > Burkholderiales > Rhodocyclaceae > Azovibrio. The sequence goes on from JAITSU010000057.1 coordinate 12,139, forward strand.
ATTTGAGGCGGCTCTGCATCAGGCTCATTGCCTGCCCCCGTTCAGCAAAAAATCCTCAATCCGGTTCAGCGAGGCGCGAACGGTTCTGACCTGATCGGCGACCGATTCCTGCGCCACTTTCAAGCCCTTCATGTCGCCTTGCAGTTCCGCGAATTCGTCTTTGTTGGGCATGTGCGACAGGATGGTTTTCATCACTTCCACGTCCTTCTCCATCACGGATAAACGGGTTCCATGTTCGGCAATCCGCCTGCCCAGCGTCTTTTCCACCGCCTCGATGTGCTGGCTGTTGTCCTTGTCGCGGGTGGCAATCCAGGTGTAGACCGCCGCCGCCGCCGAAATGGAGAGACCAATCAAAAAGCGGATGGTTTCGCTGTCAAAGTTCATGCCGCGTCCCCTTTATCACCTTACTCATTGCCCTGCTCCTCATAAAAAAGCCTCAGCGCGTCGATGCGTCCCCGGCAGGTGTCGTAGCGGTCAATGGCGTAACTTGCCCAGAGGGCGACATCGGTATCCGAAGATTCGTATCCATCTTCAAGGTCGCCGGAATCAAGGGGAGCGGCGGCAAGGGCGCCAGCAGCGAAGCGGGCGGGCGCGGGCAGTTGATCCCTGATGCCTGTCCCCTGACGCCTGTCGTCCAGCAGCCGGACAGTAGCGCCGTTAAAACAAGCCCGACCAGTAGTGGTTTTACGTAGCGCATCATCACGCTCCTTTCCAAGTTTCAGGTTTTCGGCTTCCAGCGCCAGTTGCCGTCCCGCAAGGATTTCGCCGCGCGCTTCGACTTCGCGCGCTGCCAGGAGCGCGGCATTGACGGTTTTGGCGGCTTCGCTTTCCCACGCGGCAAGCTGGCTTTGCAGCCGCCAGCCGTTGATTGTCCAGCCCGCGCCAAAGGCAAAGACGGTGAGCGCAATCCCCGCGAAGAGCGCGACCTTGCCCGCGCCAAAACGGATGAGCAACGCTTCAATCATCGTCTTCCTCCAGAGATTCGCCCTCTCCCCCGCCCTCTCCCGCTTGCGGGAGAGGGGGCGTGTTTTTGATGCCTTCCAGCGCCCGCTCCAGATAAAGCCGATTGGTGCCGACGCCCGCCGCCAGCAATGCCGCCTGTTCGGTCAATTCCTCATTGCGATGCAAGAGAAATTCCACAATCTTGCGGGCTTCTTCCAGCGTGGCGGGGGGGAGTTCTTCAAAGCTCATGAGCGTTCGCCCGCATCCACGACGGGCTGTAGGGGCGAACTGTGTTCGCCCGTTCGTTGGTTGCCCGCGTCCATGATCCCTGATCCCTGATTCACGCCACACCGCCTTTCCGTTGCTGGTAACGCCGCCAGATGACCACCGCGCCCGCGACAATGGCGACGATGGCGACCACAACGACGGGGCTGATGGAGAGGCTTCTGGCGACCTGGCTGACCTGCGGGCTGTATTGCGACGCCAGCGCCAGCGCGCCCGTCGCCACTGAAGCCGCGCCGGTTTGTACCGTGGGCGATTGGGCAAGCGGCTTTACCGGGTCGGCGTCGGGCGATTGCCCGGCGTTATCCTCCGCCGTAAATCCCCGCTTGGCTTCTTTTGGCGGCGCGGACGCCAGATAAAGGGTTGCTTCACGGGCGCGGCGATTTACAAGACCTTGCACAATCCTGCCGCCCGCCTTGTTCCACAAGGCAAACGCGCGCGCCGCGCCCGCCTTGTCGTTCTGGTTGTGGCATTTCAGGATGCTGGAACGCCGGAAGGCGGTGACGCCGATGTTGTAGGCAAGGCTCACCATCGCGGCAAATTCGGTATCGCTGGCGGGCGCGGTCAGACTGGCGTGTACTTCGGACGCCAGCCCGATCAGGGTGTTGCACAAATCGGCGTCTGCCTCGATCTGCGACCACCTCATGCCTTCCAGAATGCCCGCCGTCTGCCCCCAACCCAGCGTCCACACGCCCGTGATGTCGCGGTAAGCCGTGAGGCGGCAGGATTCGGATTCCGCAATCAACACCACCCCCGTCCAACAAATCGGCCAGGGCAGAAATCGGTCGGGCAACAGCAGGGTTTTCGGGGTTGAAGGCACGGCGCGCTCCTGAAAAAGGTTGTCAGAAGTGTGCCGGGAAGCGGGGTGACGCGATAAATAAAAGGCTTTGGTTTATGCGCCCGGTCGGAAAAGCGAAAAATGCGGGCAATCTGCTGCGTCAGGGTGATAAAGGTAATGCCAAATCCAGTGGCAAAGGCGGCGCTGTTTTTGCCAAAAACAGCCACAAACAGGCGCGCGAAACGTGGCACACAGCCGAAGCCTGGCAAGTCAACATCCCCGCCCGCCCCTTCCTGCCTTTTTACGGCTCCCCCGAAAACGCCACCCTCCAACCGGAAACCGAAAAAACCATTCTGGACGCCATTTCCGGGATGCTGAACAACCTTCCCTGATTTATTTCCCTTGCGCGGGCGGTGTCGCCGCCAGGCGCTTGCGGTCAGCGGCGGAAAGGTTGATGCCGTCGAGTTGCACGATACCCAGGAATTTTTCTTCCCCGTCAAACACCAGCACCACCACTTTCCGGTGGGTGGTGGTCTTGACGTCCCAGCCCATCGCGTCGGCGTCTGAACGCACATAAGCCCAACGGTGCAGCCAGTTTCCTTTCGGCGTCAACACCGAGGATTCCGGTGTGCCGAGCGCCGCCTTGGCTTCGGCAAAGGTCGTGGCGCCAATCTCGAAGGCAGGAAGCGCGGCATCATTGAAATCCGTGCCAATGGTTGCTGTGGCGCAGGCGGCGAGGATGAAGAGGCTGACAAGCAGGGGGATGAGGCGTTTCATAGTGATCCTTTCACGTGGTAATTTTAAGAGGGGAAAACCGTGTAGCTGTTACCCTTCTTTTTGCGGAAAATCGCGCCAGTTTCATGCGCGAAATACAGCACGTAACGCGCTGTTTCCACGTCAACCGGAAGATATGGGTACAAATCAGTCTGACGAATTCCTGGAGACTGTTGCACAAGGGGAAGGATAATCTTCATGCACTGCCCAAAAAGCGGGTCGATGCGGGTAAATTCGCACATCAGGGCGGTGAACTGATCGACAAGTTCGGGGCGGTTTTTACGTTCTGCATATACCATATAAGAAATTTTCTGCAAAGCTCGACGAGCACCATCGTAATCACCATTCTGTAGATGTGCCAGTGCATCGAAAGGGCTGCTGCGGGCATTTACCCAAAATGGTTCTCCTGCGCTTTCTTTACGGCGATGGGCTGGTGCTGGATTTTGCTTTTCTTTGTTATGCTTACCTGTTCTTCGTAAGCGACGAACAAACCACCATAAACCCAGAAAAACGACCAACCAGAATACTCCGATCAAGAATTGACTCATGTTACCCGCCTTTCATCTAATCAGGTTTCATGCTGTGCGAAATGCTGCACCGGCAATCCAGCCGGTTGCAGGGTAGCTTCTTGGTTTTCCAGTAGGCGTCTGCATGATGCCTGTAGCCTGCCTTCGCTTCTTCCAGACATTCCGGGTAGGCGCGACCATCTTCGATGACGGACAAGCGCCAGTAGGGAAAGGTATCTACTTCCTGCTCGTATTTCAGGCGTTTCTTTTGAGCGTAATAGGCCAACAGGATACGCTGGACAAGAAGGTCGGTCATTGTGTAACAGTTGGAGCCACCCTCCTCTTCGTCATCATCTTCTTCCTGGTCTTGCGGGTACCGCTCACGCCAGTACGCAGTGTGCAGTTCGTAACGTAGCCAGCGCACACCACTTTCCTCGAAGAATACGCGACAAAGCCGTTTCAATTCCCTGTCACTCTCGCCATTGATGACTTTTCCCCCTACGCGCAGGATGCGCGAAAGGTCGCCTCGCCAGCGCGGGAATTCTTCACGAAAAATCGCGGTCAGCACCTGCTCGAAGAGTGCCTGGTTTTCATCCATTTAAGAATTCTCTTGTTCGCTTACTCAACAGAACAAAAGCAGGACGCGCACTCGACCAGAGAAGGGCAATGGCGAGCAAGGGCGCGGCGGCGAGGGAAAAGCAGGTGGCAAAGTCATCCAGGGTAGTGGCGAAGCCGCCACCCAAAAAGGCCAGCAGGAAGAGTATCCCGCCACAACTGGCGATGATGCAGAAGAAGAGCATCTCCAGCAGCGCTCCGCCCACTTCCTTGAAGCGGAGTTGCCGTGTCTTGTCTTTGGGCAAATCAAGAAAAAGCAGTGTCCAAGCCAGAAATCCCTTCGCGTCTTTTTTTTGCGCCTGCTGAATGACCACTGCATTTTCTTCTGCTGACGCCCACCCATCGCGAAACTCGCCGCCATTTGCTCGCGCAGCTTCACCTGCTGCCTGCTGTGCTGCCAGTCTGGCGTGTGCCTCAAGAGTAATGCCAGTGAGGATGTAGAGCACGTCCACACCAGATGCAGCAAGTGCCGATAGCTGAGAAGCATCCGGCGCAGTCTTCCCTGTCTCCCAAGAAAAAAGAGTTTGCTTTGTTGTCCCTGCGATTGCCGCAAATGCGGGCTGCGTCATTCCTAAACGCTCACGCTCTTCTCTTAACCGTTCTCCGATAGACATAAAAAATTTCCTTTTTGCTTGCCAAGGAAAGATTTCTTTCCTAAAATAACGCTCATCATCACTCACAGGCACTAATCATACCGCCATGACTACTCCACTGCACACCCCCCTGCCTTACCCACAGACACGCCAGACGGCGCGGGCATGGTTCCTCGACAACGGCGTCTGCATTGCCGAATGGGCGCGTGACCAGGGTCTGAGTTACCAGCGCGTCAAAGATTTTTTCCGCCGCCAGCAAATGCCCAAAGGGGTGCGCGGCGAAGCGCACCGCGTTGCGGTCGCACTTGGGCTGAAAAAAAACCCGAACCTCCGCGTGGATTTGACCGCGCCCGTCAGTCAGGTATCGAAGAGGTCAGTATGAGCGCTTACACCAACGACGCCCAGCAGCGACTGATCAAACTCATCCTGCTGATGTTCGGCGATGTCGTACAGGGCTTTCCGCCCTCAACCCTCGCGCGTGAATTGGGTTGCGCCCCCGCCGTCATGACGCGCGACCTCGCCAACCTTTTAGAAGCGGGCATTGCCGTAAAAAATGAACAAACGGGGCTTTGGAAGCTTACTCCCCGCCTGCCGCAGCAAGCCATCAAGGTTTTCACCGCCATCGACCGCGCCGAGCGTGAGCTTGCCGAGACGAAGGCGCGTTTTATTCATCAACCCATGCAATGACAAGGACGCAACCATCATGAGCAAATTTACACCCTCCGAAGCCCCTGTGCAAAAACGCGGGCGCAAACCCGGCATCGCAGAAGTACCGCCAGAACCCGATTTCAACCAGCCGTACATTGATAGCGCAATGGAGGTAATGCGCCAAACGGAACTGGCGAAAGAACAAGAAGCCTTCTCGGAAACTTTCGATTTGGGGTGCTTCGTCGGTGCAGCACAAATGGCATCGGCGATGGGCAGTTTTTGCGAAGCTTCGCAAATTCGCGCCTTCTCTGAAATCAAAAAATCTAAAGCATTCAAACACATAGCAATAAATCATCCAAATGGGGAATTGCGAATTTCGCAAAATATCGACGAATTTTGCCGGGCGGTTTTCAAGCGTGGCTACAGGGTTATGCAGGATGACGAAGGAATTCTTCAGCGTTTGGGCGGGGCAGCTTTCGATGCACTTAACAGCCTGGGCATCTCTCGCGGTCAGATGCGCCTGCTGATCAGTCTCCCCGAAGACGAACGCGCCGCTGTCGCCGAGGCTGTCAAGTCCGGCGAGAAATCCGAAGTGGTGAGCCTGATTCAAGACCTCGCCAACAAGCTGGACGAAACCCGCCAGAAGGTCGACGAACTCAAAGCCGAAGATACCGCCAACAAAAGCTTGCTCGCCGAGCGCGCGAAAAAGGTGGATGCCCTGGAAGCAAAGCTGAAGCGTGCCGTGAATGCCGAGCCGGATACCGTGGTCAGCGAACTGCGCGACGTGGTGAACAAGTGGATGAACGACGCTCTGGGCGCGATCCAGGGCAACTTCCGTTTGTCCATTCAGCAATTGCTCGACTACGAAGCCACGCAGCGGGATGCGGGCGTGGCGCTGGATTCAAAAGTCTGGCTGGCGGGCGTCTTCGCGCAGGTGGCGGATGCGCTCAACACCGAGCGCGGGGCGTTTTTTATTCCCGATGTGGGCGCGGTGGCAAAGCGCCCGGAATGGCTGGATTTTTCAGCGGATGTGAATCAGGCGTCGATCGACCAATGAACGGACGAACGCAGTTCGCCCCTACACCTGAACCCTGACGCCCATCATGCTTTCTGCCGCCACCATCGAACGCCTGTTTCGCCTCGCCACCGCCCTTTGCGCGGCGAAACATGGCGGCAAGGAAGCGCTCTACACCGCCTGTGCCAATGAACTTGGCATCAGCCGGGCAACGCTTTTACGTTATCTGAAGGAAGTGACCGTGCAACCCGCGCGCAAACAACGCACCGACGCCGGAAGCAGCCAGTTGGACAGGGAAGAAGCCAAGACCCTTTCGGCTTTCCTGATGGAATCCCTGCGTAAAAACAACAAGCGCCTGATGTCCATCCCCCAGGCGCTGGCAACCCTGCGCGCCAATGGCGAGATTCGCGCCGAAGCCGTGGATAAAGCCACGGGCGAACTGCGCCCGCTTTCACCCTCTGCCGTCTCGCGCGCCTTGAAACTCTACGGGATGCACCCCGACCAGCTTCTGCGCCCCGCGCCCGCCAAGGAATTGAAGAGTTTGCACCCCAATCATGTCTGGCAAATCGACGCTTCGCTGTGCGTACTGTACTACCTCATCGGCGACGGCGGTTTGCAGGTGATGGAACACGACCAGTTCTACAAAAACAAGCCCAAGAACCTCGCCAGAATCGCCGCCGATCGCGTGTGGTCGTATGAAATCACCGACCACTATTCAGGCAGCATCTTTGTGTTTTATGTGATGGGATCGGAGTCCGCCGCCAATCTGGCGGAGAGTTTCATTCAGTGCGTCACCAATACCGGCAACGGGCATTTTCATGGCGTGCCGCTGATTCTGATGATGGACATGGGCAGCGCCAATACGAGCGGCATGTTCAGGAACCTTGCCCGCCGTCTGCAAGTGCAAACGCTGGCGCACATGCCCGGCGCGGCACGGGCGACGGGGCAGGTGGAAAACGCCCGCAACATCATCGAACGTAGTTTTGAATCCGGGCTTGCTTACTGCGCCATCCGCGATCTCTCCGAACTGAACGAGCGCGCCCGCCAGTGGTGCGTGTGGTTTAACTCGACACAAAAGCATTCCCGCCACGGCAAGGCGCGGCATGAACTCTGGCAGACCATCACGGCGGATGAACTGCGCCTCGCGCCGCCGCCGGAACTTTGCCGCGAATTGCTGACCCACACGCCAGAAACCCGCAAGGTCAGCGACTTTTTGACCATCAGTTTCAATGGGCGTGACTATGACGTACATGAGATTCCCCGCGTCATGGTCGGCGAGAAACTTGCCATCACCTGGAATCCCTACGATCTCGACTCCGCGCTGGTGGTGGATGTTGATGCCGACGGGCATGAATTGCTCACCCGCATCCCGGCGATCGAACGCGACGAAGCGGGGTTTCGTGTCGAAGGCGCAAACATCATCGGCGAGGACTACGCCCGTCACGCCAATACCATAGCAGACGAAAACCGGAAAGAAGTCGAACTGGCGGCAATGGGCGTCTCCACGCTGGTGGAAGCCGAAGCCGCAAGGAAGAAAAAGGAACTGCCTTTCGGCGGGCGCATTGACCCCTGGAAGGTTGCCGCCGAAGCCAACCTGCCGACATGGATACCCAAACGTGGCACGGCGCTCTCCGTCAGCACGCAGACCGTTGCCGTCGAAAAAACCCTCAACCATTTCGAGATTGCCCGCGCCCTCTGCGCCCGTGGCGTGGTGATGGATGCCGACAAGAACCGCCAGATTGCCGGATGGTTCCCGGATGGCGTGCCGGAATCGGAACTCGCCGCCCTGGAACAACGCCTGACCGTCCGCGCCGGATTGCGGGTGGTGGGGGGAATGTCATGAAAACCAAAGAAATTGTCGTCAAGGTTTTGGAGACATTAAGCCCCATGACCTGCCGCCAACTGGCGAAAGAATCAGGGCTGTCCAAATCCTTGTGTGACCGCTTGCTGCGCGATGGTTCTATCCCGGCGCACAAAGAAAACCGGCGGCGCTTTTGCGACTGGCTGCTGAAAATTATTGACGCTACGCCAGAAACCGGAATTGAGAAACGAATCCCGGACGTACTGCTTGCGATTAGCGTAGGGATCCCACCGCTACGAAAGGCGCAGGAGCGGCATTTTGGGGCGTCCCAAATTGATGCTGGGACGAAAACCAAGCCCACCCTACGTCATTTTTCCGCGAAGCCCTCACCGCGCCTTAAATCCGCTTTTTCAAAAAAGCCCCGGAAGCGCGGCAACGCATCCGGGGCGTCTCCCGAAGTTCCATCTATCAACCATGATTCCCAGGAGGATTCCATGTTACTACGTTCCGAGAACCTGACCCAAGCCGCCAAAAGGCAGTTCGGGCTGACGCGCTCGCCCTTTATCGACGAGGTGAATACCACCGCCGATGTCTTCAATTCCGCCAGCACCCGCTACGTGCGCGCCGCGCTGCTGGATGCCGCACTGAATCATGGCTTCATCGCCATCGTGGGCGAGTCCGGCGCGGGCAAGACCACGCTCGCCGAGGAACTTGAAGAGCGCGTCGCCAGCGAAGCCCGCCCGGTCATCGTCATCCGCCCCTATGTGCTGGCGATGGAAGACAACGACAACAAGGGGCGCACGCTGAAAAGCGGGCAGATTGCCGAAGCCATCATCCGCACCCTCGACCCCACAGGCAGCCCGAAGCGCACGCCGGAAGCGCGATTCAGGCAGGTGCATGAGTTGCTGAAACAAAGCCGCGCCGCAGGCTACAGCCACCTGATTCTGATTGAAGAGGCGCATTGCCTGCCCACGCCGACCTTGAAGCATCTGAAACGCTTTCTCGAATTGAAACAGGGGCTTTCCCGGCTGTTGGGCGTCTGTCTCATCGGGCAGCCGGAATTGAAAGTGCGTTTATCCGAGCAAAAGGCGGACGTGCGCGAAGTCGTCCAAAGGTGCGAAATCATCGACCTGCCGCCGCTGGATAACGACTTGCCCGCCTACATCGCCCACAAGTTCGAGCGCGTCGGCGTCAAGGCATCCGACATCCTCGCCACCGATGCCGCCGACGCCATCCGCGCCCGCCTGATTCGCGTCCCGCGCGGCGGCAAGGCGAGCGAAGCGGTCTCCCTCTGCTTTCCCCTGGTGGTCAACAACCTGCTCGCCCGCGCCATGAACGCGGCGGCGGCAGCGGGCTGGGCGAAGGTCGACGCGCAAGTGATCGGGGGGATTTGACATGGCTGCATCAGGGATCAGAGGTAGGGGCGAACGGCGTTCGCCCGTTCGTCGGTCGCCCGCCGCCCGCTACGGAGTGGATATACATCTCTCCAACCTCAAAGCCTGCCTGCACTGGCTGCTGGATACGGGCGTGCCGGTTGAACGGATCGAAATGAATCAGGCAACCCCCGCGCCGTTTATTCACATCACCCCGCATCCGGCGCTGGCGCGCTTTGCCTGCCAGACCGAAAGCTATGGTCGCCGCGAAGTCGGCAATCAGGTCATCTTCAAATTCCGCATTCTGCATCGGGGCTGCTGGCTGTTGTGGGAAGGAGGGGACGCGCCATGAACCTCTTTCTCACCGCGCTCTTAACCGTCGCCTGCTGTTACCTCATCTGGCTGGATATTCAGGGCGTCAGCCTCTCCAGCCTGCTCCGCCGCGCTGTGCTTGCCCGCGAGCTTGAGATTTTGCAACGCGAGATGGCGGCGGCGAAGGGCGTGGGCGAATCCGTCCAGCGCCATGACCGGCAGGATTTTACGAGTCTCTTGCCCTTCGTGCCCAAAGGCGAAGGCTCGCCGCGCGGTACGACCTGCATCGCCCTCGCCGCCCACATCTCCGCTTCGATGGCGAATTTCAGGCTCCGCCGCCTGTTTGAAGACGGGCGGGTAAAGCGGATTCAGGGCGTGAACCGGCAATATTTTTATTACCAATGAAAGGAATCAACATGTCCGAACAAACCCAAAACCCCACCCCGCCAGCGGGCTACCGCATGGACGCCTTCGGGCGGCTGGTGGCGGAAGACAACATCAAACCCATTGACTTGGCGCGCGATGAACTGGTGCGGGAAATTGCCGCCAATGCCAAACGGCTGAATCAGGAGCTTGTCCGTTTCAAGAAAAAGACCTTTGAGGACATCCAGGCGCTCATCGACCTGTCGTTTGAAAAATACAAAGTCAAGGTCGGCGGCGGGGACGGCAATGTGCAGTTACTGTCTTTCGACGGCAGATACAAGGTGCAGCGGGCGGTGCAGAAGTACATCCGCTTTGATGAGCGTCTGCTGGCGGCGAAAGCGTTGATTGATGAATGCCTCTCCGACTGGACAAAGGACGCCCGCGCCGAACTGCATACGCTGGTGAACGATGTCTTTCAGGTCGACAAGGAAGGCAACATCAGCACAACCCGAGTGCTGTCGCTGCGCCGGTTGAAGATTAACGACCCGCGCTGGGCAGACGCAATGACCGCCCTGTCAGATGCCGTGCAGGTGACAGGTAGCAAAAGCTACGTGCGGATTTATGAGCGCGATGCGGACGGCGTGGCAAAGCAGATTGCGCTTGATGTGGCGAATGCGTGAGGGGATAAATCATGGATAAGGGAATAAAAAAACTGGTCTCCATCGAAAAACTGATGGAGACGCCGCTGGGTGAAATTCTTGAAGCAATGAGAGCTACCGGCGCAAACAAGACGCATATGCTGTTTCGCTCTGGTAACAAGGTACTGGGGGGCATAGCGTTTATCCGTGGCGCTGTCGCGAAGCCGGTCTTGAATGGGATGAATGACGCGCTGGATGAAATAGAGGCGCAACAGAGTGAGAACAAATCATGAACGCTCCCACCAAAAAACAGATTGCGGCAGGGCAAAGAAGGCGTCTTACCGTAATTGCCCGAAAGCTCACCAACATGTCAGAGCAGTGGTGCGATGTTGATGAATACAACATGAACATTTTGTTTGACCTCGCCACTATCTGCAACAGAGCAGCAAGAAACTTGTATGTGGAAGAGGAGGCGGAATGACCGCCGCTGGGGATTCCAGCGGGCGTGGAGACAGCAACTCCACGCTGCGAGAGGGCGCGACAGCGACGCGCCACGAGTCGGCTCCGACAAGGGCGCATGACAGCTCTGCGGGCAGCGTATCTGCCCAACTGTCCTTTATTCGACAACAGGAGAATGAATTATGAACGACGCCAACATCCCCAAACCCGCCAGCCCGCGTTTCGACTTGAAGGTGAACGCGGCGGGAAGCTGGTCGCGCTGCGGCACCTTCACCGCGCACGACTATCCCTGGGTGCGCGCGAACTGCGTGGCGCTGGCGAATCTGTCGCGGGCTATTCACCGCCAGCGCCTCGTTTTCAAAACGCTGAACGAAGACGGCAGCGTCATTGAGCACCTTCAAGCGGTTGTCGGAGAGGTGAGACGATGACTCCCGAACGCGAAAAAATCTTCGCCAAAATCAAAAAGTGTCTGGCGCTCTCGAAGAGCAGCAATGAGCACGAAGCGTCCGCCGCCTTGCGGCAAGCGCAAAAGTTGATGGATGCGTACAACATCAGCGACCTGGACATTGCTGCGGCGGAAGTCGAAGAGGCAAAAACCAGAGCGGGCGCAGGTGTTCATCCTGCCAAATGGGAAGCGCAGCTTGCTTTGTGGGTTGCCGATGTCTTTGGCTGCGAGTCAATCTTTACGCCTTCCCGCGATGGAGCCGGTTATTGGAAGTTTATCGGCGTAGGCCCCGCTGCCGAAATCGCGCAATACACCTTTGATGTGTTTTTCCGGCAGTTAAAACGGGCGCGGGCGGAGTACATCAAGACCCGTTTGAAACGCTGCAAAACGGCAACCAAAACCCGCCGCGCTGACCTGTTTTGTGAAGGATGGGTCGCGACGGTATTTCGCAATGCGCCAACGACATCGGGCGCGATGGATGGGAACACGGCGATCAAGGCGTACATGGAGACGCGCTACCCGACATTGGATTCCCTCAAAGCGCGTAACCGTACCGGCGACGGCTTGCGGTCGGATAGAGCCATCGACGATTACATGGCGGGACAGCGATCCGGCAAAACAGCGCAACTGCATCAAGGGGTCAAAGGCGGCGCTGACAGGTATTCACTGCCGGGGGCGAAAGCCTTGTTAGGGGGTGCGGCATGACTCCCGCCCTCGCCGCCCGCCTCAAAAAACTCCGCGCCATTCGTTACGGTCACAAAGCCGAAATCGACGACGCGGCTTACCGCGCCCTGCTCATGCGGACGGCGGGCGTGACCTCTTCGACCGCGATCACCCGTCTGGATCAGGCGGACGCCGTGATTGCCGAATTCCGCCGTCTGGGGATTGGCAAGCCGTCGCGCCCGCGTCCAGTCCTCACGCCCACCCAGAAAAAAATCTGGTCGCTCTGGCAGCAACTCGCCGACGCTGGATATGTGCATGACCGTTCCATGCGCGGGCTTGCCGCCTGGGTGAAGCGGCAAACGCGCGTCGATGCCCTGCAATTCCTCACCGCGCCGCAGGAAGACGCGGTGATTGAGGCGCTGAAACAATGGGTTTCCAGGTGCAGGGGCGAACTGCGTTCGCCCGCAGAGGGCGGTCGACCCACGGACGGGCGAACACAGTTCGCCCCTACGTCACCTGTCACCTGACCTCTGACCCCTGCCCGCCTGAAAGGAGTTCCCCCTTGTCCCTGCCCGATACCGCCCGCCTCGCGCCGCTCACTGCCCGCTTGCCGGAAGGGTTGAATCCGACCCTCCAGGAAGTGGCTGAACAGCTCTACCTGTATCTGGTGGAGGAAGCGGGGTTAAGGCGCAACCCCGCCGAGATTGCCGACATTGCCCTGGGGCAGGTTGACCGCCTCGCCCGCGTGGTGGGCGGCAGCGGCTTCTACATGCCCAAGGGCATTGCCGTGGCGCTCTGTGCGCGGGACAAGGAAATCGCGGCGAAATTCAAAGGCAACAACACCCGCGAACTCGCCCGCGAATACGGCGTTTCCGAAATGCGGATCACGCAGATCATCAAGGCATGGCGGCAAGCCGAACTGGCGAAGCGGCAAGGCGCGATGTTTTGAGCCAGGGGGTGTAGGGGCGAACTGCGTTCGCCCGTTCGTGGGTCGACCAACGTCTGCGGGCGAACGCAGTTCGCCCCTACACCTGCTCCCTGAAAACCAAAACCCTTTCATTATCCCCGCGCCATCGCCCGCCGCATCATGCGGCTCATGGCAAACGAAACCCAAACATCCCTCGAAGCAGCAACCCTGCCGCCCGGAATCGAAATTTTCCGGGCGGGCAGGCATATCGACGACGCGGGGGAGAAGCGTGAATTCACGATCGCCGACCTCGCCGCGATTGCGGCTGCCTACCAGCCTGACAAACGTGAAGCGCCGCTCGTCGTCGGTCATCCGACGACGGACGCTCCGGCTTATGGCTGGGTGGGCGCGGTGCGTTCCGAGGGCGACAGGCTCTTGATTGACGCCCGCGATGTCGCGCCCGCCTTTGCCGAAATGGTCAAGGCCCGCCGCTTTCCCAAGCGCAGCGCGGCGTTTTATCCCCCCGCGCATCCCTCGAACCCGACCCCCGGCAGTTGGTATCTGCGTCATGTCGGGTTTCTGGGCGCGCAGCCGCCTGCCATTGCCGGGCTTAAAGACATCCGGTTTTCCGATGCCGATGCCGGTGTCGTCTCGTTTTCCGAATCACCTCAACCGTCACAGGAGCAGAACAAAATGGATGATGAATTGAAGCAAAAACTCGCGGACGCCGAAAGCGCGTTGGCGAAGTCCGAAGCCGAAAAGGCATCGCTCAAAGCCGAGGCGGACGCCGCCAAAACCGTTGCCGCGCAATTTGCCGAAGCGCAAAAGGCGGAGCGCCATGCCGCGCACGTGCAATTTACCGAGGCGCAGGTCGCCGCCGGTCGCCTGTTGCCGAAAGACAAGGCTTCTGCCGTCGCCGTGCTGGATGCCCTCGCGGACGCCGCGCCGGTGGAGTTTGCCGAGGGCGACGCAAGCAAAAAGGTTTCGCCTGCCCTGTTCGTCAAGGAACTGCTGCAAAGCCGCCCGCCGGTGGTGCAGTTTGGCGAGTTCGCCTCTGCCACGCTGCCGGACAAGCTCATCCCCGCCAGCCAGTCGGACGCGGATGTGGACAAGGCCGCCCGCGCCTACGCCGCCCAGCACAACGTCGGCTATGCCGAGGCCATCGGCAAGGTTATTGCCTTCACCCATTCTGTTTAAGGAACTGCCATCATGATGACTCCTGCTGAAATCCGCCTGCGCCAGAATCCGGTCTTGACCAATCTGTTGCTGGGCTTAAAGCAAACCGGCTTTATTGCCGAGCGCCTCTTTCCCCGCCTGCCGCAAGCCTTGCGCGGCATGACCCTTGCCAAAATCGGCAATGAACACCTGAAGCAATACGACTTGCGTCGCGCGCCGGGTACGGCGACCAAGCGCGTCGATATTCGCTACAACGGTCAGACCTACACGGTCAATCAATACTCGGTCGAAGTGCCGATCCCGCGTGAGTTGATTCAGGAATCTGAAGCGGCGCAGCGCGTGTCCATCGTTGCCAATCTGGATGTCTCCCGCATCGCCATGACCACGGCGAACGACATTCTGGCGCTGGATTACGAAATCGAAGTGGCGACCGTGGCGAACACCGCCGCCACTTACGCCAGCGGCAATGTGCTGGCGCTTTCGGGCGGCACCAAGTGGAGCGCCGATACGGGGACGCCGGTCACGGACATCCGCAATGCTTCCGACACCATCCGCGCCGCGACCGGCGTGCGCCCGAATGTGCTGGAACTCTCCTACGCCGCCTGGCGCGCGCTGGAAGTCAATCCGCAGGTGCGAAGCTACCAGCCCGATTCCGTGCTGGGGCCGGTCACGCTGGATCAGTTGAAAACCATTCTGCAAGTGCCGGACATCATCATCGGCGAGGCGATTCGCCTGGACGACGCCGATGTGGCGCACGACGTTTGGGGCAATAACGCCATCCTCGCCTATGTGCCCAGTCTTGGCGGCGCGAATGGCGATGTCAGTCTGGCGCAGCCGGCATTCGGCTTTACCAGCGTGCTGGAAGGCAACCCCTTCGCCGAAGCGCCGTACTACGAACCCAACCTGAAATCGTGGGTGTATGGCGCGACCTACGAGCGGCAAGCCAACGTCGCCTACAACACCGCCGGTTTCCTGTTCCAGAACGCGGCGTAAACAAACGTCGCAAGGCAAAAACCTGCTTTGCGCCGGATAAATTAGCCCAAAAGAGCGAGCAAAGCCCGCTCTTTTGGGGTGGAAGAACGAGGAAATCCTCACACTGGAAAAAGGAGTTTAACCCATGTCCAAAATCGCGATCCGCAATATCGCCCTGTACCTCGACAAGAAGCGCGTCGATGTGAAAGTTGGCGAAACCCTGCCCGAAGGCGTCAGCGCCGCTGACTTAAAGCAGCTCGAACGTCTCAACGCCATCGGCGACCCTGAACCGGCATTGGCAGACGCCAATGTCGTGACCACCGCGCCCGCGCCCGCAGCCCCCAAGGCTGCGCCCAAAACCACCAAAGCCGCCAAGGAGTAAGCATCATGGGAAACCTGATTAGTCCGACTTACGATAAAACCCACGCCGTCACGGTGACGCTCACCGCGCCGGTGGCGGCGCGTCGCTTTGTTTCCTACGCCGCCGCGCCCGCGACTTCGGCAGGCGGCGCGGCGGATGCCCGTGGTGTTTCTGAAACCGAAGGCGTAGCGGGCGAAGCCATCAGCGTCATCACAGGCTTCTCCGCCATTGTCGAAGCCTCTGCCGCCATCGCCGTGGGCGCGTTCGTCAAGCCCGCCACCGATGGCAGCGGCAAAGCCGCCGTCGGCGCAAGCGGTGAAACCTGCGGTCGCGCCCTTTCAGCCGCGTTAGCGGCGGGTGACTGCATCGAAGTCGAGCTGTACCGCCACGTTCATTCAGGATAACGGGTGTAGGGGCGACCTGTGGTCGCCCGCGCCCGCATCCACGACGGGCGAACACAGTTCGCCCCTACCTGCCCCCTGAACCCTGACATCTGATCCCTGATGAACTACGCCAACCCCCAAGACCTCATCCTTGCCTTCGGCGAGCAGGAACTCATCCAGCTCACTGACCGGGATAATGTCCCGCCCGCCGTGGTTGATACCTTTCGGGTGGAAGGGGCGATTGACGCGGCGCAGGGGGTGGTGGATGGCTACGTCAGCCAGCGTTACGCCCTGCCCATTTCGGGATGCGATGACTGGAGGGGTGGCGCGGAGAAGGTGGCGCCGCCCTTGCTGCGGCGGCTGACCGTCGACATCGCCCGTTACTATCTGTACGACGATCTGGCGCCGGAGCATGAAGTCTATCGCCGCTATAAATCATCAGAAAAAGACCTGGAACGGATTGCCGACGGAAGCCTGTTGTTGTCCTGTCCCCTGGGCGATTCTCCCGGCACGCTGATTGCCGGGCAAGGCGACCTCGAAACCCGTTATTGCTTCTCGCCACGGCAGGTGACGGATGCTGACCTGAAAGGGTTCGCGTGATGAGCCTGACGCCGAGCCGCCTCAAGTCAGGCGAATGCCCCCACGGGGGGCTGTCGCGGTACGCGACTGGGGGCACAAAATAATGGCGATCCGGCTGCCCGCGCCGCCTCACCCGACACCGCCGTGGAATTTTCTGGCGGCGGAAACCGGCATTGTCCATCGCTTGAAAGCGCGTCTGCAATCCGGCGCAGCGCCCTGGGCGCGCGAGGTCGCCAGCCGGGATGCGCTCGCCACCGTCGCCGAAGAAATGCAGCACTGCCCGGCGGTGTATGTGGTCTATGACGGGTTTACGGTACAGGATGCCGATGAACAGCGGGCGCTGCTCGCTCATCGTTTTCTCACCATTCTCGCCATCGCCAACGCCACGCAAGGTCGTGACGCCGCGCCAAGAAACCAGAGCGCGGGCGCGCTGCTGCCGGACATCATCGCCGCCCTGCATGGCTTCACCCCGCCCGAATGCGCGGGAGGTCTCATCCCCGTGACCGCGCCGCGCCCGTATTACAGCGAGGCGAAATTCGCTTATTTCCCGCTTGCCTGGCAAACCCCGGTGATTCACTCCACCCGGCAAGGCCCGGTTTTCGGGCGCCATCCGTCCCATTGATTTTTTCTCACGCGAAAGGAATTTTTACCATGTCCAATGTCACTGTCGAACAATACTATTTCGGTCAAGGCCGTCTCTGGAGTCGTCCCTACGGGAGTACCAATCCTGCCGACTGGCGCTGGTGGGGCGACATCTCGCAGCTTGATGTCGCGGGCGAAACTGAAAACATCGAACACAAGGAAAGCTACTCCGGTCAGCGCAACAAGGTGCGCTCCATCAGCCTGGGCAGTTCCATGACCATTACCGGCACATTGCATCAAGTCGATACCCAGGCGCTGGCGGCATTGCTCTACGGCGCGGCCAGCGAAATCGAACCCGCTGTCGTCACTGGCGAGGCGCTCGGCACAGTCAGTGTCGGCGATTTCATCAAGCTGGATAACCCCGGCGTCAGCGCCCTGGTGATTACCGATTCCGCCACCTCGCCTGTCACCTTCGCCCCGGAAAACTATGTGCTGGATGCCAATTTCGGCGTCATCGAAATCGTCAGTCTGCCCACGCCCCTGCCGACTTTTCCGCTCAAAGCCGCCTATCAGGCGGCGGGCGGCAAGCAGGTCAATTTCTTCACCCAGCCGCAACCCAATCTGGAACTGAAGTACGAAGGCGTCAATCTGGCGGAAAACATGGCGCCCGTGCAGGTGCACTTCTACAAGGTCGCCACCCAGCCCCTGCAAGGTCTGGCGCTGATCCAGAACGGCAACGAACTGGCGGGCAATCAATTCACGCTGGACGTCCTCTCGGATACCGCCAAACCTGCCGCCGGCCCGCTGGGTCGCATGGGGCGGTTTATCCAGATCGCAGAAGCGTAATCGGGTAGGGGCGAACTGCGTTCGCCCGTCGTGGATGCGTTTGACCAACGAACGGGCGAACACAGTTCGCCCCTACGGCTGAAAGGAGTTCCCTCATGCCCTATCTCATCGGCTTCGTCGACGATTCAAACGGTCAGAGCGCCCACTACAACCTCTTGCAAGTCATCCGTGACTTCGCCGCTCAAAACGGCTGGCAGGTGAATCGCTATGACACCGCGCCAGACAACCGCGAATTGCTGCTGCAAGCCCCCGGCTACACGGGCGCAGACGCCGTTTATTGCGGGCTTCGCACCTACCAGAGCGTCACCGCCGATTACTACAATCTGGCGGTGATGTGCGCGGCGGGGTTCGTGGCGGGCAACAGCTTCGACACGCAACCCGGCGCGGTGTTATCCGGCGTGCCCGCGCACAACCAGCGCATCGACTACTGGCTGACCCTGAACCCGCAGCGCATCGCTGGCGGCATGAAGGTGGGCACGCCGGTGTATGAATCCTTCTACCTCGGCAAATTCTTCCCCTACGCCCGCCCGTCGCAGTACCCGTATCCCGTGGTCTGCGGCGGCATGTTGTCCGGCACACCCGCCACAAGGTTTTCGGATACGGCACATTCCATGCCGTGGAAAGGGAGCCGCGCCAATCTGCAAATGCGCTTTGTGGATGGTCTGTTGAAACAAACCGCCACCTACCCGTGGAACAACGTCAATCTCGCGGGCAGCGCGGCGCAACTGCGCGATACGGGCGGCATCTACCCGCTCACGCCGGTTGAAATGATGGACGCGAACGGAGTTTACGGATTCCTCGACGGGGTGTTTCACATTCCCGGCTTCAACAATGTGGTGGAAAACACCTTCACCCTCAATGGCGCGGATTACGTGGTGTTGCAGGACGTGTATCGCACGGGGTTTAACGATTATTTCGCTTTACGACTGGATTGAACGGGCGAACACCGTTCGCCCCTACAGGAGAAATTGAACATGCCATTTATTACCGGACAAGCGGGCAGCCTGCAAGGGCTACTAGACGCGCTCACGACGGCCATCACCGCCCACGGCTGGACTGACGCTGGCGGCGGCTGTTATACAAAAGACGGCTGCGCGGTGCGCCTGGAACTTCTCAACATGGGGAGTTTTTACGGGACGACGCAATATCGGTTTTATGTCATACGGCTTGTCGTGGGCAACGGCGTATCGGGCGGCGCGCTGGTGGATGGCGCGCCAATAGGTCAGTTTATCGGCGAAATGGAACAAAATACCGGTTATGGCATTTCGTTTCCCGCCACCTTTTCAATCCACATCAACCAGAATCCTGACGAAGTGTATTTTTTCGTGAATCACAACGTCACATACTGGCAATGGCTGGCGTTTGGAAGAAGCCCTGTTCCCGGCATACCCGGAACAGGTAATTGGTCGGGCGGCACTCGCGGCGCTCCGGCAAGCGGCGTATATGGCGCAGGAAAGATTGCCATCTACATCACCCCGACAGGCGGCACTGGCGGCACACACTATACGACCAGCACTGCGCTTTTTTGGGACGGCAACGTAAACACCGAGGCAGTTACCTCCATTATCCATCATGGCTTATCGGGTGACGGATGGCAGAGCGCCCCTTCCGGCGCCGTCGCCGCCGCGCCGCGAATAGAATACGGGATTTCAACCTGGAATCAGGGCGCGCCCTTGATTCCGATTCGCGCGCTGCTGGCGCGGGGTGACACCAAGAATTCCATTATCAGTGAACTTCGCCACGCCCGTTATCTGCGCCTCGACCATTACGCGCCGGGAGAGGTCATAACGCTCGGACAGGACAAATGGCGCGTCTACCCCTGGTGGAAAAAAAACATAACAGCGCGAAACGGCGGAACGAACATCGACCACACCGGCACTTTCGGCGTGGCGCTACGTTACGACGGCGCGTAAGCCATGAGCGTCATCGAAGCCTTCCTCGTCGCCACCTGCCTGCCCCCCGGCGTGAATGGCAATCTCGCGCCGGATTTGGACAAATTCAGCGGCATCACCGGCTGGCCGGGGACGGAAGACCTGGGCGCGGCGGGCGGCTACATGCCCATGACGGCGCATTTTCCGGTTGAGGCGAACGGTAAAACCATCGCCGCATGGCGGGGCGGGTGCTACTTTGACGATTACTATCACCGCATTCACATCACGCCCGCGTCGATCGACGTGGGCAACATCGCCGCCGAGCAGAAAATCGACCTCTCCATCTGGAACAGCGCTTTGACCCCGCAGACGCTCACCGCCGTGACCGGGCTGGATGATGACATCACGGTCACGACGCCCTTCGCGCTGCCCTTTGCGATGCCTGCCTTGCGGGAAGACTTGCATCAACTGAACCTGTCGCCGTCCGGTCCCTCGACCATTGACCTTGAGATTCACTTTGTTTTTACCGGCCTCCCCGACGCCATTGTCGCCATTGTCGGCAATCGCATCGTCGCGTTTCCGTGGCCGGTGAATTGGGTTGAACCTGTGCGCGAGAATTTCCAGTGGACAACCGACATCCTCACCTCGGAGACCGGCGCGGAGCAGCGACGCGCTTTGCGGATTTCGCCCCGCGTCCGCCTGTCCGGCGCGGCGCTGGTGGCGGAAGAGGAACGCGCGAATCTCGACCTCGCGCTTTCCAACTGGGCGGCGAATGTCTGGTGCGTCCCGTTCTGGCCGGACATTCAAACCCTCGCCGCCGACGCGCCGAAAGGCTCAACCTTCATTTCCTGCGTGACAGCGGGTTATGATTTTGCCGTTGGTTCACTCGCGCTCCTGATTGGCGAATCGCCTTTCGACAACGAAGCGGTCGAAGTGACCGCCATCGCCGCGCATGGCATCGAAATCAAACGCCCGACCGGATTTGACTGGCGGGCGGGCACGCGCCTTTTTCCCGCGCGGCAGGCAAGGCTCATGACCCTGCCGGAAGTCACCCGTGAGACCGATACCGTCGATACCCTCGCCGTCGAATTTCAGCTCACCGAAACCCGCGACCGGACGGGCAAGCTGCCCACGCCGACTTATCGCGGGCTGCCGCTCTTTCTCGACCGTCCGAACGAAGCCGACAAACTCACGCGCGCGCAAGAGCGGCTCATCATCACGCTGGATAACGAGGTCGGCAAAGTAGCGGTCATCGACACCGCCCGCCGCGCTTTCCAGACGCTGCAACACAGTTTTCTGCTCGCCGGCCGCGCCGCGCTGCAAGACTTTCTCGACTTTGTTTATGGCTTGAACGGCAAACAAAAAGCGATCTGGGTGCCCACCCACGCCGCCGATCTGACGCTCATCGAACCGGCAAGCGCCAATGCGCTGGCGGTAAAACGTGTGGGCTATCCCCGCTTCGGTCTGGGTACGCCGGGGCGGCAGGACATTCTGATTCAGATGCACGACGGGAGCGTCCTGACCCGCCGCGTCACCGCCGCCGTCAGCGACGGCAATGTGGAACGCCTGGCCGTCGATACGCCTTTCCCTGCCGCGATTTTGCCGTCGCAGGTGGCGCGCATCAGCTATCTCATCTGCGCGCGGCTGGCGTCGGACGAAATCGAAGTGGAACACCTGACCGACAACCACGGCGTCGCCCGCGCCAGCCTCACATGGCGGGCGGTGCGGGATGATCTGGAATCGACATGAACCCGTAGGGGCGGTTCGTGAACCGCCCCTGCATCAACAGGAAACCCGACCATGCCATTCAATGAGATAGAAATTTCAATATCCTCCGCCCGCCCGTACCGCCTCTACCTCTTCGAGCGCGGCGGCGAGCGATGGGCATACACCAATGCCGATCGCGATGTCACCTATCAAAACATCGCTTACAAAGCGCTGCCCATTTCCGATGATGGCATCCGCGCCACGGGCGAAGTCTCCGCCGACCAGATGACGGTGACGGCTCCCGCCGACCTTGATGTAGCGATGATGTTTCGCGCCGCCGCGCCTTCCGACGACATTTGGCTGACCCTGCGCGATTCGAGCTACGGCTTGCCCGACGCCGCCGATTCCGCCGCCGTGGTTTGGGTGGGCAGTGTCCGCGCCGTGCGCTGGTCGGAACCGGGCAAATCGGAACTCTGCTGCAATTCCATTTCCGCCAGCATGGGGCAAACGGGTCTGCGTCTCTCCTTTGAGCGGTCTTGCCCGCACTGCCTCTACGACGGGCAATGCCGTGTCTCCGCCGCGCTGTACAAGGTGACGCGCAACATCATCGACATGAACGGACAAAGCATTGTCGTCTCCGGCATCGACAGCACGCCGATTTACGCGGGGGGGATTGTGCAGTGGCAATCCGGCATCGCGACCGAGCGGCGCGCCATCGAAGCCCAAGGCGGCAACACCCTGGCGATTCTGGGCGGCACCTACGGCATGAAAACCGGCATGAGTGTGGCGCTCTACCCTGGATGCGACCAGACCCGCGAAACGTGCGACAGCCGTTTCAACAACATCGAAAACTTTGGCGGCTTCGCCCACATGCCGGGCAAGTCGCCGTTCGACGGCGACGCCATTTATTCGGGGAGTTAAGCATGTGGTTCCAACTCTTCATGCTGGTTGTCTCGCTGGTGATCAGCGCCGTGACCGCGCCCAAAGCGGCGACCCCCAAACCCGCCAGCCTGTCGGACTTCGATTTTCCGCAATCGACCGAAGGCACCGCCGAAGCCGTGGTGTTTGGCGACGTGTGGATTGAGGACTGGTTTGTGACCGGCGTCGGAAATTTCCGCAAGTTCGACGTCAAGACCAAGGGGGGTAAATGAAAATCACCCCCTCCGACCTGCACGAAGCGCCGCTGTTCGGCAAACGCGGCTGGTGCGCGAAAGGTTGCCGCGCGTGGGCGGCGGCGCATCACCTCGACTGGTCAGCCTTCGTGCGCGATGGCATTGACGAGGCTGAACTCCTCGCCACCGGCGACCCGATGGCGGCGGCGCTGGTGGATTGGAAAAAATCACAACAGGATGAATCATAATGGGCAGCAAAAAAGTCAAAATCGGCTACGTCTACTATATGGGGCTACACATGACCCTGTGTCGCGGCCCCGTGGATGAGCTACGTACCATCATGGTGGGCGACAAGGAAGCCTGGACGGGCAGCGCCACCGGCAACGTGGAATTCAAGATCAACAAGCCCGACCTGTTCGGCGGCGAAAAGAAAGAAGGCGGCATCGCGGGCACGCTCGCCGTGCTGATGGGCGACGCCACGCAAGCCGTGCACGAACGCCTCGCCCGGATGTTGGGCGGACTTGTCCCCGCTTTTCGCGGCGTGACTTCAGTCTTTTACGACGGCGAGCTTTGCGCCCTGACCGTTTATCCCAAAAAGTGGGCGTTCCGTGTCCGCCGCACGGTGAAGGGATGGCAGGGCGGCGCGGCATGGTATCCCGACAAATGCGCCATCTGGCTGAATGGTTACGACATCAAGGCGATGAATCCCGCGCACATCCTCTACCAGATTTACACCGACGCCACCATTTCGCGCGGGCTTCCCCCCGCGCGCCTTGATGACGCCTCATTTCGCCGCGCCGCCGACCAGCTCTACGCCGAAGGATTCGGGCTGTGTTTGAAATGGTCGCGGCAAGACGGCATCGACCGCTTCGCGCAAATGGTCATTGACCACATTGGCGCGGTGGTCTATACCAGCCGCAACACGGGTTTGCTGACCCTGAAACTCATTCGCGGCGATTACACGATAGATACCGTTCCCGCCTTCGATCCCGACCACGGGCTACTCGGCATCGACGAAGACGAAACCACGGCGGTCTCTGAATCGGTGAATGAAATCATCGTCAAATACACCGACCCCGCTGACGGTAAAAGCCGCTCCACCCGCATCAAAAACAACGCCGCCATCATGACGTCCGGCAGCGTGGTGTCGCAAAGCAAAGATTACCCCGGTATCCCCACCGAATCACTGGCGCAGCGCGTTGCCCTGCGCGACCTGAAAGCGTCGGCGGGCGGGTTGCGAAAGCTGAAAATCCGCCTGAATCGTCTGGGCGCCGGCCTTGTCCCCGGCGATGTCTTCAAAATCGCCGCGCCCTCGCGCCATATAGAATCCCTCATCCTGCGCGCCGGACGCTGCGAATACGGCGAGGGCACCGACGGCACCGTCACCATCACCGCCGTACAGGATGTCTTCGGGCTGCCGGGCACAAGCTGGTCAGGCATTGAAACTCCCGGC
The DNA here is from genome assembly GCA_031287525.1 of Zoogloeaceae bacterium. GTDB lineage: Bacteria > Pseudomonadota > Gammaproteobacteria > Burkholderiales > Rhodocyclaceae > Azovibrio. The sequence continues at coordinate 36,295 of JAITSU010000057.1, forward strand.
TACATCCCGCCCGATGTTACGCCGCGCCCCGCCCCGCAACAAATCCTGCAAGAAGCCCCGTTCAGGTCGCTGGTGCAGATCATGGGCAATGCCGACGCCCGCCTGATGGATCCGACATTCGGCTACCTCACCGCGCTGGCGGAATCCCCCACGCCCCTGTCGGGCGGTTTTCAGATCTGGTCAAAGGTCGGCGCGCAAGCCTACACGTGCGCGAATGAAGAAGAGGGCAACTTCTCTCCCGTGGCCATGCTGGCAAACGACCTCGGCATGACCACCACAGCCGTGACCTTCACTGACGGGAAAGCCCTTGAATTCGTGGAAACCGGCGGCGCGGCGCTGATCGACCATGAAATCGTCCGCGTCGATTTTATCGACATCACGGCGGGCGTCATGACCATTGCGCGCGGCTGTTGCGATACCGTCCCCGCCCCGCACGCTTCCGGCGCCACCATTTGGTTCACCGAAGACACCGGCGGCGCGGACGAAACCGAATACATCAGCGGCGCCACGGTCAACGTCAAACTGCTCACCACCGCGCCGGGCGGCATTCTCGACCTCGCCGCCGCCCAGGAGGGCGCGCTCACCATCACGGGCCGCGCCGGAAAACCCTACCCGCCGGGCAATTTCAAAATCAACGGTCTCACGTATCCCGCCACCATTCCCAATCCGCCCCTGCTCCTGACCATCAGCTGGTCGCACCGCGACCGCCTGACCGAATCGGATTTGCTCATCGATACCACGCAAGGCAACATCGGCCCGGAAGACGGCACCACGTACCGGCTCCGCCTCTACGGTCAAGACGGCGCCCTGAAAAAAACCGTCACCGGCATCACCGATACAAGCTACCAATGGATGTCAGAAGGCGCGGACAGCGGTCTAGGCATCGGCAACGTCAACCGCCAGGTGCGCGTCGTGCTGGACAGCGCGCGGGATGGCATTTACAGCCATCAGGCGCATGACTGGACAGTTTTCAGATAAACCAAAACCCTTTATTTATCTCTGCGCCCTGTCAAGCCGGAAGATTGCCGCTGTACGCTTATCCCATTTCCGCCGCTCAACCACCGGACATTTTCCAATGGCAAAACACATCTCTCCTTCTGACCATCCCGTCATCCGCACCAAGGCCAAAATGCCCAAACCCGCCCAGGGCAATGACCTCGACACCCTGTTTCCAGAACGCGATATTGAGGTCGCGGGCGAAACCATCACCATGCGCGAACTCACTTTTGGCGAACAGTTGAAACACGGTCAGGCGCTCGCCACCCTCGCCGAAGCCCTGCGCCCCGTCCTGCTCGCGCCCGCCGCATCCGGGACTGAACCCGACCCCTTGACCCTCATCCTCGACGTTCTCGCCCGGCACAACGACATCGCCATCAAGCTCGCCGCGCTCTGCTGCGACCGCCCCCGCGAATGGCTGGAAAACCTTTCCGGCAGGGAAGGCGAAGATGTGCTCATCCTCTGGTGGGGGGTGAACAGCCCTTTTTTTCTGCGACGGCTGATTGTCCGACCGGGGCAAATCAAAGCCGAAATCGCCCGACAAAAGCTAAACCAATTGGCTGGGGGCAAGTCTTCGCCACCCTCATTCGCCACGGACACCAGCGAGGCGAGTTGATGCGCTACACCGCTCGCCAGATCGCCCTGTTTTTCCGCGAAGCCATCCGCGCCGAAAACGAACAACAAGCCCGCGCCATCTGCGCTGCCAATCTGGGATTTTCGGGCGGCAAGGAAACAAAAAACGCCATCAACGAACTGCTGGGAGAATAAACGATGGCGGGCGGAAGCAATCTCAATCTCGCGCTCAAAATTGAAGCCGACATCAAGCAGGCGCAAGCGGCGTTGTCGGGCATTCAGCAGCAAGTCGGCAGTGTCGCCGGAAACGCCAAAAGCGCAGGCGGCGCGGCAAGTGGCGCGGCGGGCGGATTCAACCAACTCGGCGCTGCCGCTGGCGGCGCGGCGGATGAGCTTGGCAAAGTCTCGCAATCCGCATCCGGCATCAAGGGCGCGCTGGGTAACGCCACCGCCGCCCTGAAAGGCTTTGTCGGCGCGTTTGTCGGCATAGGGGCCATCAAGGGCTTCATTGCGCTGGCGGATGAATACGGTCAGATGTCCAGCCGTATCAAAATGGCGACCCGTAGCGCCGAGGAATACGAGCAGGTGCAGATGCGCCTGCTGGATACCGCCAACAATACCTACCGCCCGCTCTCCGAGGTACAGGAAGCCTACATCCGCACCGCCGACGCGCTGCGCTCAATGAGTTACAACACCCATCAGGCAATGGATGTTTCCGATTCCCTGTCCTATCTTTTTGTCACCAACGCCGCCAGCGCCGACCGCGCGTCGTCCGCCATCGACGCCTTCGGCAAGTCCCTGCAAACCGGCGAAGTACACGCCATGCAATGGCAAACCCTGCTCGCCGCCGTGCCTTCGCTGGTGCAGGACATCGCCACCGCCAGTGGCAAATCGGCAGAGGAAATCAGAAAGCTGGGCGCGGAAGGCAAGCTCTCCGTCGCGCAACTCACCGAAGGCTTGCGCCAGTCCGCCGAGAAAAACAAACAACTGGCGGCGGACATGCCGGTCACGGTCGCGGATGCTTTCACCAAGCTCCGTAACAGTCTCGAAGCCTTTTTTGGCGAGGTCAATTCCGGCACGGGTCTGACGCAAATTCTGGTCAGCGCGCTGGAAGGCGTAGGCTCTGCCGTCGACTGGCTCACCGAAAATCTGGAGACCGCCGCGATTCATTTTGAAGGCTGGGGCGAGGACATCCGCCGTCTGCCGGAATCCGTAGCGTTTATGGTCGACGGGATTTCAAACGAAATGGACGGCTTGCTCGCCCTCATCGGCAGCGATTCCAGCGACATCCGCGACTTTCTGATGGGTGCGTTCAGGGAATGGCCGGAGAATGTCCGCCAGTTCATCCAGATCATCACCGTCGAAATCGCCGCTTTCGTCGACAAGTGTCGGGCATTCGGTGTCGACATCGCCAATTTCCTGAATCCGGTCAGCGCGATCAAGGAAAGCTTCTCGGTGATGAACAAGGCGGTCAAGGGCGAACTCAAGACCGGCGACGCGCTTGTCGCCGAATTCGAGCGCATCAATGGCGTCCGCCGCGATTCCCTGCAAGCCATCGCCGATGAGCGCGTCGCTACGGAACAGAACGTCGAAGCGAAGAAAAAGGAAATCGCCGCCAAACGTGAGGCGATGAGGGCGGAAATTGAGCGCCAGCGGCAGGCAAAAGTCAATCTCAAAACGCCTACGAGCAAGACCGGCGGCAAAGCCAAGGCTGATCCTGTCGCGCAGGCATTGGCGCAGCAGGAACAGTCGCTCACCGTCGCGCTTGCCGAAGCGCATCAAAAACTGGCGAACGCCAAAAACGGTGTCGCCGATGCTGAAAACCGCGCCACTAGCCGTCTTGAAATCTGGCTCTCCACCAACAAGGCGGCGCAAGGCCTGACGGGAAGCCAGATTGCCGGGTTACGCAATCAAGCTGCTGCTGTCGACGCCGCCACCAAAGCCTACACCGACCTCGCCGAAGCCAAAGCCCGCGCCGAACGGATCAAGAGCGGCATGGAAGACATCAACATCACCCTGCTCGAATCTCAGGGCAACAACTTTGCAGCCTCAAAACGCCGCATTGAAAAGCAATACCGTGCCTTGGTCAAAGACCTGAACGACAGCGGCGACACGGTGAATCTCGATATCGTGACCCAAGTCAAGGATTACGAAGTCGCCAAAGCCAGATTGGATGACGTGCTCGCCAAAATCGACGCGATTCAGGCGGCTCAAAGCAGGGGCGAACAGTCGCTCTCTACGGCATCCGAAACCGGCTTACTGACCGAAGTCGAAGGCCGCGAACGTCTGCTGGACATTCATCGTCAGACCTACGCAGAGCTGCAAAAAATCCGCCCTGAACTCGAATACTTGGCGCGGCAACCCGACATCGTCGGTCAGCAAGCCGCCGTCGCGTTGCAACAACTCACCGATCAGGAAAAGAAGCTGCAAGCGACGACGACGCTTTTCGCCAGTACCTTGAAAAACGGTCTGACATCTGGCTTGCAGCAAGCCATCAGCGGTCTTGCCGACGGCACGATGTCGCTGCGTGACGCCATTCACGCGCTTGCCACCGAAATTGCTCAGTCGCTCTTGAAAATGTACGCCGACAACGCCGTGCAATTCTTCATGAAGCCTGACGGCCCGCTGGGGGACTTTTTCAAAATGGGCGATTCCGGCGCGGGCGGGGCGGGGGGATTGCTCGGCGCGCTGTTTGGTAACGGAACACAAGGCGCGGCGGCGGCAACCACGACTGCCAATACGGCATCGGTCACGGCAAACACGGCGGCGATCACCACTCTGACGGCACAACTTGCCACTTCCGGTCTGACCGACGTGGCAGCGAACGTCGCAAACGATGCCGTGGAAGGCGTCAGCCAAGCGGCAGAAACCGCCAACAACGCTGCCCTGATGACTTCCGCCACCAGCTTGACGGCGGCGGGTACGATGTTGCTGACCTCTGCTACGGCGCTACAAGCGGCAGCCGCCGCAATCAGCGCCAGTGCTGCTGGTGGCGGCATGAGCGCGCTGGGCAGTTTGGGGAGCGGAATCGTCGGGAGCTTGTTTGCCACGGGTGGCTATACCGGCGCGGGCGGGAAATACCAGCCCGCCGGTATCGTCCATGCGGGTGAATTTGTCGCGCGGCAAGAAGTTGTACGCCAACCCGGCGCGTTGTCTTTTTTGTCGGCGTTCAACCGGAACGGTATGCAGGCTATCGAAGCCTGGATAGGCAAAGGATATGCCGACGGCGGCCCGGTCACTCCCATTTCCATCCCATACACCCGCCTCAGCGCGACAAACATTCAACCCGTTTCGGTATCAGGGGGCAATACCTCGGTAGACAACAAGATTGCCCTCAACCTGTTCGATGATCCGTCACGCATGGCTGACGTCATCAGTTCCCCGCAGGGCGAAAAAGCCTTCACCGTCCTGCTCTCAAGAAACCCGCAAAAATTCCGCCAGATTTTGGGCGTATAGGAGACAAAAAAGACGGGCGACCGACCCGGATGTTAGCGCATCCACGCCGATCCCCAACAAGCTGAAGCAACCAGCAAGTCAGGCAAGGCCCGCCGCCGTCATGACAGCGCGCCAAGCCTATCAGATTTTCTGACAAGAAAAAGGCTTGCTTTATGGAAAATATCCGTTGCGGACAATGCAACCGCAAACTGGCGGAAGCCGAATACATCCGCCTTGCAATCAAGTGTCCCCGTTGCGGGACTGTTAACCAGATGAAGGCCACTGAGCCTCCTACCCGCGCGGCAAGACCGCCCGATACGGAGGTTCACAATGGCAAACCCGAAACAGCCGCTCGGCAAGAACGGCTTCAAGTATCAGGAACGCTACGGCGTCATCATCCTGTGCGATGACGAAAAGGCACAGCAAACGCTCTTTAACAAACTGAAGGCGGAAGGCTACAAGCTCCGTGTGGTGACCGTATGAAGCTCGCCATCCGCCACCATTGCGCTGATTACGACAGCTACCGCGCGGCGCGTGTCAAATCGCTCTTCAACGTGGAGTCCGGCGCGGACTTCGCGTTGGATGTCGAACTCCCGATTGAGGATAGCGACTGGACAATCGGCGTCGTCGTCGGCCCGTCCGGTAGCGGTAAAAGCAGCATCGGAAAATCATTGGGCAAACCCTACGCCCCAATGTGGTCGTGTGATCAACCCATCATCGACGCCATTTCCCCGGCGGGCGACTTCAACGTCGTCACCGCCGCGCTGTCAGCAGTTGGTCTGGGCAGTGTTCCCACCTGGTTGCGCCCTTTTTCCGCGCTCTCCAACGGCGAACGCTTCCGTGCTACCTTGGCGCGTCTGGTTTGCGAAGCGCCGGAGTTCGCCGTGGTTGATGAGTTTTCAAGCGTCGTCGACCGGCAAATCGCCAGAATCGGCGCGGGCGCATTCGCCAAAGCGTGGCGGCGTACCGGCGGCAAAGCCGTGTTGCTCTCCTGCCATTACGACATTCTGGATTGGTTGGAGCCGGACTGGATTTTCGACACCGCCAGCGGACAATTTGAACGGGGGCGTCTTCGACGGCGACCCAGGCTGGAAATGTCTGTCTACGCGACAAACTGGCATTATTGGTCACTGTTTGAGCCGCATCACTATCTGAAGCTGCCGCGCATGATCGCCGCCACCTGCTACGTCGCCGCCATTGATGGCAACCCCGTCGCCCACCTCGCCGTCAGTACCCGCCCCGGTCTCATTGAAGCCCGCGCCTGTCGTTTGGTGGTGATGCCCGAATGGCAAGGCGCGGGCGTCGGAATGCGCTTCCTGAACACGGTGTGCGATCTCTGGCAACGGGGCGAAAACCGCTACGGCAAACCCATGCCCACCCTGTTTCACACTTCGCATCCCGGTCTCGCCGCCGCCCTGCGTCGGGATAAAAAATGGACGCAGGTTTCCGCGCGGCTTTACGGCGATCACAAAGGTCGCTGCAAGCAATCCATCGCCGCCAGCCTGACCAGGGCAGGGAAGGAAGCGTCCGGCGCATCGGGCTACGGCGGGCACTTTCGCGCTGTGCAGGGTTTCCGCTATCTGGGGGAGCCATGCGTATCGTAATCGTCGGACAGAAATGGCTGGGCGCGGAAGTCCTGCGGCTCTGCCTGAAGCGCGGCGACGACATCGCCAATGTGCTTGCGCCCGGAGCGGACGGCGAAGAATACGACCGCCTGTATGCCGCCGCGCAACAGTCAGATGTCCCGGTCGAAACCTGCGAAAGGCGGGTAGAAGCCAGCCACATCCCGCCCCAAACAGACCTCATCATCGCCGCCCACGCCCATGCCTATATTTCAGAAGCGGCGCGGCAAGCCGCCCGCTACGGCGCATTGGGCTACCACCCCTCGCTACTCCCACGACACCGGGGACGCGACGCCGTGCGCTGGACACTCCACATGCGCGACCCCATCGCAGGCGGCACAGTGTATTGGATGGACAACGGAGCCGACACCGGCAACATCGCCGCCCAACACTGGTGCCACGTCCGCCCCACCGACACCGCCCGAACCCTATGGCAACGCGACCTCGCCCCCATCGGTCTGCGCCTCATAGAACAGACACTCTCCGATCTGGACAAAGGCATCCTCACCTCCATCCCTCAAACCGAGGAATGCGCCACCTGGGAACCCGCCTTCACCCCCTCCCGCCTGTCCAGCGCATGAACAAAAATAATCCGCCCCAACAGGCGGATTTTTCAAATTCTTTTCTTGTGGTTAATTTTATTTCCCATAGCTAAATACTGTCACACCTCATTTATCTCGCTCACACCACCGGATTTAGCGCGCGCGGCGTTAACAATCGCCCGATTCGGTAGCCCTGCCACCCGATGATGCACATACACCGGCACAAGGTAGAACTTGCCAGCCTTGGTGAACACATCCACGCGCAGCATGGTGTCGTTTTTGGTGATGCCGCCCCGAATGGGGATGCCGGAGAGTTTGTCGATGACCGTTGTCACGGTGCGGACAATGGGGCCGGTGAGGTTGCCGTCTTTGTCCGGTTTTCTGAATTCCGTTCCGGCGGGGAAAGCCTTGTCGCCTTTGCCACCGTGCTCTTCCAGCCGTTTGCGGATCGCCGCGTAAAGGCGTTCATTGCGGTGAGGGTCAATGAGATTGTCCAGGTCTTTCAGGCTCAACGCCGAAAGCGCGACTTTTTGGGTGACGCCGCCTTGCGGACGCAGACGCTCTGGTTGCCCGTAAATCGTGTCTTTATGCGCCGCGCCGCTATTGCGCCGTTGCGGAGCGCGCGACACAAACAGCGGGCGCAGAGTCTTCAGTTCTTCCGCGCTGTAAGTACCGAGGCGTTCCACTTCACTCCGCAGTTTTTCCACGTCATCCATTTTCAGACGGGCTTCCAGTTCGTGATGAAAATGCGACCAAGGTTTTGGAAAATTGTTTTCCAGTTTGTGCAGTGCGGCGATGTCGAGCACTTCGCCTGTTTCAATATCCACAAAACCTTGCCGGACTTGTTCCAGTTCTTTTTTGCGGCTGTAGTCTGCAAGACGCTTCACCATGCCATGACTACACGCGGCAATTACGGCGGCATCCAGCGCGTGATGGCGGTCGCTTTCAGCGCGGATTTTGAGGATTCCCCAACGGGCGCGCAAAAAAGCGGTCATTGAGCCAGACAGCACGACACAACGCTGTACTGTCGAACCGTCGGCGCTCGGTGCCAGTTTGAGATAACGCTCAATGTAATTCTTGAAAAAGCGGCAGATGTAACGGGTGTCGCTCAGATTGCGTTCACGGAAATCCTTTGCGTCTTTTGCGTCGAACCCCTTTTTCAGCAGGCGGCTGCGTTTGGCTTGGCGGTAGCTTTTGTTTCCTTCCACGAAAGCCACGAAGCCGCGCCAGCGTTCCCCGTCTTCGCCGCCCTCGAAGCGTGTCAGATATTCGTAGGGTGTGCGGTTGCCCTTGTCGCGGTTTTCCTTGGTGAGCGCCAGCACTTTGTTGTTCTTGCTGTCGTCGAAGCTACGTGAATAGGGCAAAGCGTGGTCAACCTCCACATAGCCGGATTCGGTCAAGCGGTGCAGATTAAGGGGCTGTAGCGAATAGGCGCACTTGCCTCCCTGCTCATGATAAAGCCGCCATTTTTCAAAATCGCGTCCATTGGGCGACACGCCCATTTCTTCAAAGAAACGACTCTTCAACTTTTCGTTTTGGTCATGGTAAGTTTCCTGCTCTTTCTTGATTTTGTTGCGTTCATCAAGGGGGCGGGAGAGGTCGCGTGCCATCTCGATATGGATCGCGGTCGGTGTACCGTAACGCCGAATGACGGCATTGACGACTTTACGCGCTTGATTCAGCGCGCGCAGGACGACGGGGTTGCGCGGAATGTCTGCCTCCTCGCTGAATTTCATCCTGCCTTGCTGGTCGCGCCCGCTGTAGAGCGGGGGCAGGAATTTGTGTTCGCCCGCGCCCACTTCATACAGTTGGCTATGGTGATAACCTGCCGACACGCAGGCTTCGTCATAGCGTTGTCCTTGTTCCATAAAGTGTACGATGTTGCGAAGCGCCTTCAGGGAAAGGTTGCTGAATTTATCGAAACTCACTTCGGAAAGGGCGGCGACCAGTTTTTCGCCGCCGGGCAAGGCTAATTTGCGGAGTTCGGCAACGACCTCGTCATCATCCTTATAAACAGACAATACGCGGGCGAGTTCGTCCAGTTGTTCCGGGTGTCCATCTTGCGCCGCGCCTGCCATGCTTTGCCATTCCGTACCGAGACCACTGCCTTCCAGTTTTTTGCGTAAGGTATGCCAGGCTGCCAGCTTGACGAGGGCTGTGCCTTCCGGGTCTTTTGCCTTGTCTTCTGTGGCTTGCCGCGCGCTTGGGTAAGCCAGCCCCGCGAACTTGAAGCTTTCAGGCAACACGCCAAGCAAGGCGCTACGCAGTTGTTTGTAGGTCAGCCCTTTACTTTCGTCGCCTTTGGCATAAGGCAAGGGTAAAGCGAGCCGGCGTTCCGCTTCATTGAGTGGACGGGTTGTGCCATCCACGACAATCCGCAAATTGTTGAGCCGGGTCAGCCAGACATGGCGTTCGGCGGTGAAGCTGGCTTTGGGCGCGCGGTATTCGTCTTTCTCGAAAGTGCATTTGCCCAGCATTTTGAGTAATGCTTCACCAGAGAGCGCGGGTTTTTGCAGCCAGAAAAGCCCGCTTTTGCGGTCGCCGTTGCCAAGAATGGCAGTTTTTAGCGTGGTGTCGGCATGAGGGTTGCCCAATCCACGCTGCGCCGCGAACAGTTTTTCGAGTTCCTGACCCAGCAGGATGCGCGAAAGCGCCTTGTTGTATTCGCCGCGTTTGTTGCGCTGGGCATCCGGGAATTCAGCAAGCGCCATTTCCGCCGCGCTGCGGTAGCCTTTTTCTTCCATGCGCTTCCTGGTAGCAGCCAGCCCTTGCTTGACCTTGCCGCCTTCGCCCTTGGCGTCAGCTTCCGCCGCTTTTTCTTCGGCTTTGCTGATCCAGTGAAATCCGCGATGTTTGACAAGGTGGTAAATGACTCGCGCCCATTCTTCTGGTAGAAGCAGGCGATCCAGCCCTTCGGCGCGTAGTTGCCAGAGGGTTTTAGCCTTGCCTGCTGCGTCCTTGTCTGTATAAGGATTGTCCGCGCGGAAGAAGTGAGGGCTGTTAATCAGTCCGTTCCGTTTCAGAAGTCGCGCCAACTTTTTGAGACGTTCCGCGCGATGCGATAGTCGGTGGCGCATGAGCCGCGCATCCCGCCGCGCCTTGTTCAGCGATTCGCCTTCCTTGGCGGTTTCGGCTTTGTCAAAGGCGCGGACGCCCAAGTCGATGATGTGGTCATCCGCCAGCACGCTCCAGCCAACAGAGGCAATGCCAATATCCAGACCCAGTATATATGCCATGTCACGCACCTATTGTTGTCATAAACGAACAAAAGGATATAATACGCGCAGTTGTAGTTTTCCGGGGTGAGAGCCGTTGCTACAATAAGGTGTTGCCTTCGGGCAACAACCGAATCCGAAGACCCGACAGAAATGTCGGGTCTTCTACTTTGAGGATCGAGAAGCGCAACCCTGTGATGTCCGGTTCTTCACAACCAGCCGGTCTTCTTGAATCGGTAGTACAAAAATCCGCTGGCGCCGACGAGCAGGGTGAGGGCGGCGGGGTAGCCCCAGGGGGAGTCCAGTTCCGGCATGTATTTGAAATTCATGCCCCAGATGCCGGCGAAGGCGGTGACGATGGCGAAAATCCCTGCCCAGGCGGCGAGGCGTTTGTTGACTTCACTCACTTCAATGGTGACCAGCGAAAGATTGACCTGAATGGCGGTGGCGGCGGTTTCGCGCAGGGTATCCAGCGCGGCGTTGATGCGGACGAGATGGTCGTGTACGTCGCGGAAGTATTCCTGACAGGCCGTGGTTGGGCGGGGCGTGCGTCCGCCATGCAGCTTGCCCGCCACTTCCATCAAGGGGGCGACGGCGTGTTTCAGCGTGGTGATGCGGCGTTTGATGGCGTACAGGCGTTCAATGTTGTCGCGGTAGGGGGCGCTTTTGGAGAAGATGCTGTCTTCCACGCTTTCCAGTTCGGATTCCAGGCTGTCCATCAGGGGGAAATAGCGGTCGACCACGGCGTCCATCAGGGCGTAGAAGACGAAGCCCGCGCCGAGCGAGAGCAGTTCCGGTTCCTGTTCGCAGCGGCGGCGCACGCCGAGAAAGGGCTGCGGGCTGTGGTTACGCACGGAAAGGATGTAGTTGTTACCGACAAAAAGATTGACTTCGCCGCGCAGGTAGTCGTCTTCTTCTTCGTTCAGGGTTAAGAGATGCATGACGGCGAAGAAGTGTTCGCCATCGTATTCTTCCAGTTTCGGGCGCTGATGACCGTGGTAAGCGTCTTCAATCGCCAGCGGCGGCAGGTCGAATTCTTCCTGCATTTTTTCCAGTTCTTCCGGCGTCGCGTCGCGCAGGGCGACCCAGACGAAACAGTCGGAGCGCCCCATGTATTCGCTGACATCCTCGACGGGGATGTCCACAAAGCGGGCGCCGTTTTGCAGCAGGACGGAGTGAATCAGCATGGTTTATTCAGATTGGATCGGTGGGAATGCGTTGTTCATGCGCGTAGAGGTCGGCAATGGATTCGCGGCGGCGGATGAGATGCGCCTTGTCGCCATCGACCAGCACTTCCGCCGCGCGCGGGCGGGTGTTGTAGTTGGAACTCATCGCCATGCCGTAAGCGCCTGCCGAGAGGACGGCGAGCAGGTCGCCGTCGGCAATGGCGAGGGGGCGTTCCTGTCCGAAGAAATCGCCGCTTTCGCAGACCGGCCCCACCACGTCATAGCGCGCGGCGGGGATGTTTTTGCGCGCTACTTCCACGATTTCGTGCCAGGCCGCGTAAAGCGCGGGGCGCATCAGGTCGTTCATGGCGGCGTCGATGATGGCGAAATTTTTTGTCGCGCCCGGCTTCAAATACTCCACCCGGGTCAGCAGCAGACCGGCGTTGCCGACCAGACGGCGACCGGGTTCGAGGATGATTTTGAGTTCGCCGCGTCCCTGTAATTTGTCGAGCAGCGGGGTGAGATAGGCGGCGACTTCCGGCGGTGTTTCGTCCTGCTGGTAACGGATGCCCAGACCACCGCCCAAATCAAGATGACGGATGGCAATGCCGCGCGCCGCCAGATGATCAAGCAGGACGAGCAGGCGATCCACGGCTTCCGAGAAGGGGGCGGGGTCGAGCAGTTGTGAGCCGATATGACAATCGACGCCGACCACGGCAAGATTGGGCAGGTGGGCGGCGCGTTCATACAGGGCGGGGGCGTCGGCAATGGGGACGCCGAATTTCGCGCTTTTCAAGCCGGTGGAAATGTAGGGATGCGTCTTGGGGTCGACATCGGGATTCACCCGCAAGCTGACGGGCGCTCGCTTGCCCAAACGTCCGGCGACGGCATTGAGGCGTTCCAGTTCGGCGGCGGATTCGACGTTGAAGCACAAAATGCCCGCGTTCAATGCCTGTTCCATTTCTACAACACTTTTGCCGACGCCGGAAAATACCACCTTGCCCGCGTCTGCGCCCGCCGCCAGCGCCCGTTGCAATTCGCCGCCGGAAACGATGTCGAAGCCCGCGCCCAGACGGGCAAAGAGATTCAATATCGCCAGATTGGGGTTGGCTTTGACGGCGTAGCAAACGAGGCTGTCCGCGCCCAGCGGGTACGCCGCGAGCGCCGCCTGAAATTCGCGCAGATTTTCGGTGAGGGCGGCGCGGGAATAAACGTAGCAGGGTGTGCCAAATTGCGCGGCGATGCCGGACAGGGGCAGGTTTTCAACATGCAGGTCATCCTGCCGGTAGGCAAAATAAGGGGAACCGGGGAGATTCATTCTGGTCTTTTTTCGGCGGGGTTGGCGGCTGTGTTAGCATCATCAGGTTGTTGGGGCTGGTCGCTGCCCTGACCGAATGCCCGGTCATACAGGGAAGGCGGCACGGGGCCGGCGGGTTTTTCCAGCGAACCACGGATGCCGCAGGCGCTGGCGGTCAAGGCGATTGCCAGGGCGATGAACAGACGATGCATGATGAAATCGCGCCAAGGCGCAAAAGTTAAAAACGAAAAATGGTAACACAGCATGGATGAACAGGAATTTACGCGCCGCGCCGACATAATTTTCGGACAGATTGAAAGCGCGCTGGATAGCGCGGGAAACGACGCGCTGGACTACGAAACACTGCCCGGCGGCGTTCTGGAAATCGAAGGGGTCGGGCGCGGCGCGATTGTTGTCAATCGTCATGTTGCGAATCGGGAAATCTGGGTCGCCACCGCCGCCAGCGGCGGGTTCCATTTTGCCTGGAACGGCTCGGATTGGCTTGACAGCCGTAGTGGTCAGACACTTTTTGCCTGCCTGAACGGGTTATTCGCTCAGGCAGGTGTGAACATCGCATTAAGTTGAATCAATAAGGCTTGAAAATGTTGACGGGCGGGCTACCGCCAGACGCCCCTTCGTCGTCTTCCGTGAGTTCATCTTCGGGTGGCGGGACGTTTTCGGCGTAATAGAGGTCGCCGTAGGCGGCAGCGATGCCTTCGGGGCGTGCCTGTAGCATTTCCGGCACATTTTTAAGCGTGGGTTGCATGAAGCTGATCCAGATGGGCAATGCCACCCGCCCACCTGTTTCGCCACTGCCCATTTTACGGGGCTGGTCGAAGCCGACCCAGGCGCAACCGACGACGGTTTTCTGGAAACCGCAAAACCAGGCATCCAGAAAATCGTTGGTGGTGCCGGTTTTACCGGCAAGGTCGTGCCGCCTCAAGACTGCCGAGGCGCGCGCCGCTGTGCCGCCGATGGCGACATCGCGTAACATGGAATACATCAGATAGGCATTGCGCGGTTCAATGACGCGCAGTTTTTCGTCCCCCGCCTTGGGCGGTCTGGCTTGCGCCAGCACCCGACCGCGCTGGTCGCGGATTTCCTGCACAACGTAAGGGCTGATGCGATAGCCGCCGTTGGCGAAGATGGAATAGGCGCTTGCCATCTGCCAGGGCGTGACAGAACCCGCGCCCAGCGCCATGGTGAGATAGGGCGGGTGGCGCGCGGCGTCGAAGCCGAAACGGGTGACGTAATCCTGCGCGTAAGTCGGGCCGATGGCTTGCAGCAGACGCACGGAAACGAGATTCTTGGAGCGCATCAGGGCGGCACGCAACTTTATCGGGCCATCGTACTTGCCGTCGTAGTTATGGGGTTGCCAGACCTTGCCTGTGCCGCTGGCGTCGATGGACAGCGGTTCATCCAGCACGATGCTGCCCGGCGAATAGCCTTTTTCCAGCGCCGCCGAGTAAATGAAAGGCTTGAAGCTGGAACCCGGCTGCCGCCATGCCTGCGTGACGCGGTTGTACACATTGCGGTTGAAATCGAAACCGCCGACCAGAGCGCGAATGGCGCCGTTTTCCGGGTTGGTGGCGACGAAAGCGGATTCTACTTCCGGTAGTTGGGCAATTTCCCACTTGTCGCCGGTTTGACTGACGCGAATGATGGCGCCGCGCCGCAGTTTTTTAGCGGCAGGCGCATTGTTACCCAACATCCGCGCGGCGAATTTCAGGGTGTCGCCGGAGAGGGTAATGCTCTCGCCGCCCCGGATGTGCGCCTTGATTTCTTTTGGCGAGGCTTCAAAAACCACGGCGGGCAGCATGTTTTCTGCGGCGGGGAATTCGTGCAGGGCGAGATCCAGCGTTTCGTCGAAACTGGTTTCCGCATCCGCTTCGATGTGCAATTTTTCCAGATCAAGATAGGCTTCCGCGCCGCGATAACCCTGCCGCCGGTCGTAATCCAGCACACCCTGGCGCAATGCCTGATAAGCGGCTTCCTGTTCATCCCGGGTAATGGTGGTGATGACTTGCAGACCGCCGCTGTAAGCCGTGTCCGGGAAGCGTTCGACGGCAATCTGGCGTGCCATTTCCGCAACATATTCGGCGTGCAGCGAGTATTGCGAGGCGACGTCGCGCTTGATGACGAGCGTTTCCGCCAGCGCCTCTTGCCGCTGTTCTTCGGTAATGTAAGACAGTTCGCGCATCCGCCGGAGCACATATTCCTGACGTTGGCGAGCGCGCTTGGGGTTCACGATGGGGTTGAACAGGGAAGGCGCTTTGGGCAGCCCCGCCAGCATGGCGGCCTCGGCAATGCTGACCTGTTCGAGGGGCTTGCCAAAATAAATCTGCGACGCCGCAGCGAAACCATAGGCGCGCTGCCCCAGGAAAATCTGGTTGATATACAGTTCCAGAATCTGATCCTTGGAAAGATTGTGCTCAATCTTGAAGGACAACAGCGTTTCGTAGAACTTGCGCGTCAGGGATTTTTCCTGCGTCAGGAAAAAATTGCGCGCCACCTGCATGGTGATGGTCGACCCCCCCTGCCGCTTGCTCCGGGAGGTGAGATTGATGTAAGTGGCACGCGCGATGCCCGCAGGATCGACGCCGCTATGCTGGTAAAAACGGTCGTCCTCGGCGGCGAGGAGCGCCTGTTTCATGTGTTCGGGCACATTCTGTATCTTTATTGGCGCGCGGCGTTCCTCGCCAAATTCGCCAATCAGATGACCATCGCTGCTGTAAACCCGCAACGGAATGTTGGGGCGATAGTCCGTCAGGACTTCCAGACTGGGCAGGTTCGGATAGGCGATGATCAGCACAATGACTGCAACGGCGCAGCCCGCAACGGCAAGCCCGAGCAGGAACAGGAGGGGGTAAAGTATGACGCGGACAACAGTGGGCATCGCAGGCATTGTCAGGGAATGAAGTGCGGCGCATTATACCTGCCTTGCACAAAAAGTTGCTCACGCGACAAATAAGACAAATAAATTGCTTTACAATGCGCTAACTTGTTGCTAGCATCTAATGTAAATTATTGGTTGTCGTCGTAACTTCCGATTTTTAATGGTTTTTTTGGGGGGTGGTGAGATTGGATCTGTCCTTATTCAATTCCAAGGCGCGTTCCTTGCTCGGATTGGATATTAGTTCGTCTGCGGTCAAGATGGTTGAGCTGTCTGGCGCAGGTCGCAACGAGTATCGAGTCGAGCGTTATGTCATTGAGGTTCTGCCCAAGGATGCTGTCGTTGATGGCGTTATTGCCAACGTCGATGCCGTCCAGTCGAGCGTACGCAGCGCTTGGAAGCGCATGTCAACATCCGTGCGTAATGTGGCCATGGCGCTGCCCGCAGCAGCCGTGATTTCCAAAAAGATTATTGTTCAGTCCGGGCTGCGCGAAGATGAGCTGGATGATTTCGTAGAGTCAGAGGCAGCGCAGCATGTTCCCTTTGCCATTGACGAAATCAATCTGGACTATCAGGTGATGGGGCCGGCGGCTTCTTCGCCCGGTGACCTTGAAGTTCTGCTCGTCGCTTCCAAAAAAGACCGGGTGGAAGATCGTCTGGCGGTTGCCGAGGCGGTCGGGCTGAAGGTGGTCGTGATGGATGTTGAGTCCTATGCGTCGTTGTCTGCCTTTGAACTCGTATCCAGACAACTGCCGCGCATTGATTCCATGCCGGTGGTGGCGCTGCTGGACATCGGGACGAATGCCATGCGCCTGACCGTGTTGCGCGACGATGCTCCGGTCTATGTCAAGGAACAGGCGTTCGGCGGCAGTATTCTGACTCAGGACATCACACGGCGTTACGGCATGAGCTACGGCGAAGCCGAAACCGCCAAACGTTCCGGTAGTCTTCCTGATGATTACGAAACGGAGTTGCTGTCGCAGTTTTCTGATAATCTGGCTCTGGAAGTGGCGCGCGCCCTGCAATTTTTCTTCACCTCCACGCAATTCAACAAAGTTGATCACATTGTGCTGGCAGGGGGTTGCGCGGCGATTCACGGCATCGACAAGCTTGTGGCGGCCAGAACCCAGGTTAACACCATCATTGCCAATCCTTTTGCCGGCATGATGCTCTCCGACAAGGTGCGCGCCAATACCCTGCAAACTGACGCGCCCTCGTTGATGAATGCATGTGGTCTGGCGTTGCGGAGGTTTGATCCATCATGATTCGTATTAATCTGCTTCCTTACAAGGAAGAAATCCGTAAAGCCAAACGGCAACAGTTTTACTCCGTGGCGGTGATGCTTGTCATTCTCGGCGGGCTGATTGTTGGTCTGGTTTGGACTGCTGTCGGGGTTGCTGTCGATAGTCAACTTGGTGTGAACAAGGCGTTGCAGGAAGGGATTAACGCTGCAAAAGCGCAGGTTGAGGAAATCGCCAAGATCAAGGCGCAGACCCAGGCATTGCTGGGGCGCAAGAATGCGATTGAAACCCTGCAAAGCGATCGTGGCAGCACTGTTCATTTGTTGAGTGAACTGGTGCAACAAACGCCGGAAGGCATTTATCTCACCGAACTGAAGCAAACCGGACGTCTGGTGACCGTCAGGGGGTATACGCAATCCAACTCGCGCGTGTCGAACTTTATGCGTAACATCGAAACTTCCAACTGGATGACATCCTCCCAACTGATAGAAGTCAAGGCTTCTGTAGTGAATGGGCGGCGCATTCCTGAGTTCTCTTTAAGTTTCCAGTTGGTGCCGGATAAATCAGAGGCGGCAGCAAAAGCAGCCGAGGGAGGCGCATAATCATGAGTATCAGTGAAGATTTTCGTTGCCTGTCCAACAAGGATCCGGGGACGTGGTTGCCGATTCCAAGGCTGGTCGTATTGGCGGTTCTTTTTGTGCTTGTCGTTGTGATTCTGGGGCTTGTTCTCGTGGCGCCTAAATTGGGAGAGCTTGATGCTGCCAAGCAGGAAGAAGAGCGGTTGAAAACGGAATTCATCAGCAGCAAGCAGGCGGCTGTCAGTCTGGAGTCACATCGGAGGCAGCTTGAGGAAATCGACAAGTCGTTTGGGACTCTGTTGAAACAGTTGCCTGATAAAACTGAAGTTGAGTCTTTGCTGGCCGAAGTGAATCAGTCCGGTTTGGGGCAGGGCTTGCAATTTGACTTGTTCAAGCCTGCGGGTACGGTGAACAGGGATTTCTATGTGGAAGTGCCGATTGATGTCAAGGTTAATGGCAGTTATCATGAATTTGGCGCTTTTGCTGCCGATATTGCCAAACTGCCGCGTATCGTGACCTTGAATGAAATTAATGTTGCGCCGGGTCAGGGTGATGGCAGGCTGTCCATGACGATGAGGCTCAAGACATTCCATTATCTTGATGAAGCCGAAGGAGGCAATAAAAAATGAACAAGGTTTGTATTGTTTTGATTGCCCTGTTGGTGACTGCGTGTGGTGATCAGGAAAGTATCCAGAGCTGGATGGATGAGCAAACCAGAGACATGCGGCCAAAAGTAGAGTCTGTGCCGCAAGCCAAGCCCTATGAAGCGACACCTTATGAGGTGGCGGGTTTGCTTGATCCCTTCAGCAGCAGCAAGCTCATCCCGGAAGGCAAGAGTGCACGCCATGGTGCAAGGAGTGAGTTTACGCCCGACTTTGAAGCCAGGGATTTACGTAACAACATCCTGGAAAAGGTTCCTTTGGAATCCATCAAGCTGATTGGCTTTATGAATCTCCACAATCAGTCCATGGCGGTTGTTCAGGTTGATTCGTTGCAGCTGACCAAGCAGGTTAAAGTTGGCGATTGGCTCGGTGTTGATTTTGGCGTAATTACGCAAATCAAGGATCAGGAAATCATTATCAAGGAAGTAACCGAGGATCCCAGTGGTGAATGGGCTGAGCGCGTCAATGCGCTGCAATTGCAGGTTAAGGAGGATGGCAAATGAAACACGTTAGACAAATTTTGGTTTGGGGCGTCACCTTTTATTTGGGGGCGATGTTTCCAGCGCTTGCAGGCGCAGCGGGATCTGAAGGTAATGCGATTACGGGCGTTAATGTCGCTCGGCAAGGCACTGCCATTTTGCTGAAAATAGATCTGCAAAATCCTCTGGATGAGCTGCCTGCGGAATTCAGCGTGACCAATCCTCCGCGTATCGCTCTGGATTTTCAGAAAACAACGAACGCTTTGGGTGTCAATCAGAAAAGTATCAGGGAAGGCGACTTTACCAGTCTGGATGTGGTTCAGGTCGGTGAGCGCACGCGCTTGCTTCTGAATCTTGTGCGTAGCATGCACTATGCGGCAAAACTGGATGGCACCTCCTCTGTATTGGTTACGCTGACGCCGTTGGAGAATGTTGATTTGGCCGCTGCCGCGCCTACTTTTACGCAGGGAGACGGGGGAGCGCGGCATGAAATTCGTGATCTGACCTTCCGCAGGGGTAAAAACGGCGAGGGGCGGATTATCGTTGATCTGTCGGATACGGGGACGGGTATTGATATTCGTCAACAGGGCAATAATCTGGTCGTGGATTTCCTGAAAACAGGTCTGCCGGATAACCTGCGTCGGCGTCTGGATGTGGTTGACTTCGCGACACCCGTGACTAACGTTGTGACGGAAGACAAATCCGGTAACGTGCGCGTCACGATTACTTCGCAAGGTCAATGGGAACACAACGCCTATCAGATGGAAAACCAGTTCGTGGTGGAAGTCAAGACGCTTGTCGAAGACACCACCAAGATTGTGCCAAGCAGCAAAGTCGGCTATCAAGGGCCACGCATCAGCATCAATTACCAGAACGGCGATGTGCGCGCTCTGTTGCGCTTGATGGCGGAAGAACTGGAGTTGAACGCTGTTATTTCTGAAACCGTGACGGGGACGACCACGCTGGTGCTGAAAGATGTGCCCGCCGATCAGGTGATTGACATCATCTTCCAACAAAAAGGGCTGGATATGCGCAAGAACGGCAACGTATTGTTGATTGCGCCGCGCGATGAGATTGCGACCCGTGAAAAGCTTCAGTACGAATCCGCCTTGCAACTGGAGGACTTGGAGCCTCTGGTGACGGAAACTTTCCAGTTGAATTATCACGAAGCGCAAGCGTTCAAGGAGATTCTCACCGACAAGGAACGCAGCCTGCTTTCCAAGCGTGGCAGTGCCGTAATCGACCCGCGTACCAATATCATCTTCATTCAGGATACCCCGACGCGTCTGGATGAATTGCGTCGCATCGTGGCGACGGTGGATATTCCGCTGCGTCAGGTTTTGATTGAGGCTCGGATTGTAGAAGCGACCGACCAGTTCGCGAAGAATCTGGGGATACGGCTTGGATTGCTCCATGGCAAGAACTACACCAATGGCGGTACCTGGTTTGGAATGGGGGGGGATAATATTCAGACAGGGCGGCTTTATAAGGGGAATAGTAGTGATATGCAAAATCCTACCGGCAGCATCGAGGGTCAGGCAGAATTCCCGGGACTGAATCAAGTCAATCTCCCCGCCGCAAGTTTCGGTCAACGGCAGCCTTCCCTGTTTTCCTTCCTGCTCAGCAATCGGCAAGGAACGCGAATGTTGAACATGGAAATCTCCGCGCTGGAAGCCGACCTCAAAGGGCGTGTGGTGTCCAGCCCGCGTATCATGACCACGGATCAGGGGGAAGCGGTGATCGAACAGGGTGTGGAAATTCCCTATCAGGAAGCTTCCAGTTCGGGTTCCACCAGCGTGTCTTTCAAAAAGGCCGTGCTTTCCCTGAAGGTGAAGCCGCACATTACGCCGGATGGCAAGGTTTCCATGAAGCTCGAAATCAACAAGGATTCGCGTGGCGAAACCATGATCGGCGGTGTCGCGATCAACACCAAGAAAGTGCAAACCAGCGTGCTGGTGGACAATGGCGGTACGGTTGTGATCGGCGGTATTTATGAACTGACGACGCGGAATGACACGGACAAAGTGCCTCTGTTGGGTGACATCCCCATCCTGGGTTATGCCTTCCGTTCGAATTCGCGCAGCACAGAGAAGTCGGAACTGCTGGTGTTCATCACGCCCAGAATCATTGATGAAAATTTGACCGTTGGAAACCGATAAGGCTCCACGCAAGCAAAAAAGGCCGGGTTTCCGGCCTTTTTTATGCCCTGAAAAAAGCTGGCTTCGCTTAGAATGGCGGGCGTGAAAGAAGATACCAACATTTTTCTGATTGGTCTCATGGGGTCAGGCAAGACGACGATTGGGCGGCAACTCGCCAAACGGCTGGGGCGGTCTTTTCTGGATTCCGACCATGAGATAGAGGCGCGTACCGGGGTGCGCGTGCCAATCATTTTTGAAATCGAGGGCGAAGCAGGATTTCGTCGACGGGAGGCGCAGGTCATTGCGGAATTGACGCGGCAGAGTACGCCTGTTGTTCTGGCGACAGGCGGCGGGGCGGTGCTGGATGCGGAGAATCGCCGCTTGCTGCGCGAAAATGGCTGGGTTGTGTACCTTGATGTGCCGCCCTCTCTATTGTGGGAGCGCACCCGCCATGACCGTAATCGTCCCCTGTTGCAAGTGGAAGATCCGCTGACTCGACTGGAATCGCTGTATGCGGCGCGTGACCCTTTGTATCGGGAAAGCGCGCATTTCGTGGCAGCAGGGGGCAATTTACCGCCTTCCGCGCTCTGCCAATTTTTGTTAAAGGAATTCACCAAAACATGCGTACCGTCAATGTAGCCCTCGCCGAGCGTGGCTACGCGATTCATATCGGGCAGGGCGTTCTGTCCGCCCCCGATTTGCTGGCGTCGCATCTTCGCCATAAATCCGTCGCGGTGGTGACGAATGAAACCGTAGCGCCCTTGTATCTGCATACCTTGCGCGCCAGCCTCGCGGAATTGGGTGTGCAGCCGCTGGAAATCGTGTTGCCCGACGGCGAGCGCTACAAAAACTGGCAAACCCTGAATCAGATTTTCGACGCCCTGCTTGCCCATCATTGCGAACGCAACAGTACCCTGATTGCGCTGGGCGGCGGCGTGATTGGCGACATGGGCGGCTTTGCCGCCGCCTGTTTTCAACGTGGCATCGCCTTTATCCAGATGCCCACCACCTTGCTCGCGCAGGTGGATTCGTCGGTGGGCGGCAAGACGGCAATCAATCATCCGCTGGGCAAGAACATGATCGGGGCTTTTCATCAGCCCCGTCTGGTGCTTGCCGACATCGGTACGCTGGCGACCTTGCCGGATCGGGAACTTTCCGCCGGTCTGTCCGAAGTCATCAAGTACGGACTGATTCGGGATGCCGGTTTTCTCTCCTGGCTGGAAGCCAACATGAGCGGGCTGATGGCGCGTGACGAGGCTTTGCTGGAAGAAGCGGTGTTCCGCTCCTGCCAGCACAAGGCGGAAGTGGTGGCTGCCGACGAGCGCGAAACCGGCGAGCGCGCCCTTTTGAATTTGGGACACACCTTCGGGCACGCCATCGAAACCGGACTGGGCTACGGCGTCTGGCTGCACGGCGAGGCGGTGGCGGCGGGTATGGTGATGGCGGCGCGGCTCTCCGTCTTGCTGGGTTATTTGACGGAAACCGATGTGCGGCGCGTGGAAGCGGTGTTGCAGGCGGCGGGATTGCCGGTGCGGGGGGCGCGTTTGGCAAAAGCGAACGGCGCGCGTTATCTGGAATTGATGCGGCACGACAAAAAAGTGCAGGATGGTCGCTTGCGGCTGGTGGTGTTGGAAGCCATCGGCAGGGCGGCGGTGAGTGACAGGGCGGCGGATACAGCGTTGCTGGCGGCGATTGACGCCACTTGTGACTGAATATCCTGATTTGTGCGCCGCAATATCTTGATGGCAGCAGGGGTTTAGCAGTATATTCGCACGCTTTCCCTGAATTTGCGGCGTCGGGTTTTTTCCGACATCGAATGTTATCCCGGCAACGCGAGGTTGCTCAAAATGAACAAGGAATCAAGAGTGATGGCAGGTGTACCTGAACAGCAGGGTCTATACGACCCGACGAACGAACACGACGCCTGTGGCGTGGGTTTTGTCGCCCATATGAAGGGGCAAAAGAGTCACAACATCATTGAGCAGGGGCTCTTGATTCTGAAAAATCTGGATCATCGGGGCGCGGTCGGCGCTGATCCGCAAATGGGCGATGGCGCGGGTATCCTGATTCAGATTCCCGACCAACTCTACCGCGAAGAAATGGCAAAACAGGGCGTGACCCTGCCGCCTGCCGGAGAATACGGCGTCGGGATGCTGTTTTTGCCGCGTGAGGCCGCCTCCCGTCAGGCCTGCGAAGCCGAAATCGAGCGCAACACCAAGGCGGAAGGACAGGTCATTCTGGGCTGGCGCGATGTGCCGGTCGACCATGACGCGATTCGATCCGTCATCGTGCAGTCTACCGAGCCGGTCATCCGGCAGGTGTTCGTGGGGCGTGGCGCGGATGTGCTGACCACCGACGCGCTGGAACGCAAGCTGTACATCATTCGTCGGCGCAGCGCCAACGCCATCAAGGATTTGAAGCTGAAGCATGGCGGCAAGTTTTACGTGCCTTCTTTCTCCGCGCGCACGGTTAATTACAAGGGCATGTTGCTCGCCGGTCAGGTCGGGCTGTATTACAAGGATTTGCAGGATGAGCGCGTCGTTTCCGCGCTGGCGCTGGTGCACCAACGATTTTCCACCAACACCTTCCCGACCTGGGACCTTTCGCATCCCTTCCGCATGATTGCCCACAATGGCGAAATCAACACCGTGCGCGGTAATGTGAACTGGTTCACGGCGCGTTCGCAGGCGACTTTTTCGCCGCTGTTAGGCGATGACCTGAAAAAAATCTGGCCGCTGCACTACCCCGGTCAATCCGATTCCGCCGCCTTCGACAATGCGCTGGAACTTCTGGTGATGAGTGGTTATTCGCTCACCCACGCCATGATGATGCTGATTCCCGAAGCCTGGGAAAAGCACGCCAGCATGGACGAAAACCGCCGCGCCTTCTACGAATACCACGCGGCGATGATGGAACCCTGGGACGGCCCCGCTGCCGTGGCATTTACCGACGGTCGTCAGATTGGCGCGACGCTGGATCGCAACGGTTTGCGCCCTGCCCGTTATCTGGTGACAGACGATGATTTGGTGGTGATGGCGTCCGAATCTGGCGTATTGCCCATACCGGAAAGCAAAATTGTCAAAAAATGGCGCTTGCAGCCGGGCAAAATGTTCCTGATTGACATGGAGCAGGGGCGCGTCATCGACGACAAGGAATTGAAGGATTCCCTCTCCAACGCGCGTCCCTACCGCGAGTGGATTGAGAAAATCCGCATCAAACTGGATGAAATTCCCGCTGCCGAAGAAAGCATCGAAGCGAGCGAAGCCTCGCTCATTGACCGCCAGCAGGCGTTCGGCTACACGCAGGAAGACGTGAAATTCATCCTCGCGCCGATGGCGGCGAGTGGCGACGAGCCGACCGGCTCAATGGGCAACGACAGCGCCCTGCCGATTCTTTCCAGCCGTCCCAAGGCGCTGTACGGCTATTTCAAACAACTGTTCGCGCAGGTGACGAATCCGCCCATCGACCCGATTCGGGAAGAACTGGTGATGTCGCTGGTGTCCTTCGTCGGCCCCAAGCCCAACCTGCTCAACACCACTGACATCAACCCGCCGATTCGGCTGGAAGTATCGCAGCCCGTGTTGCTGGAAGGCGACATGGAGAAAATCCGCCACATCGGTAAATACACCAACGGCAAATTCAAGTCCTACGAACTGGACATCAGCTATCCCGTCGCCTGGGGCAAGGAAGGCATCGAGGCGCGTCTGGCGTCGCTGGCTGCCGAGGCTGAAGACGCCGTGAAGCAGGGCGCGAATATCCTGATTGTTTCTGATCGCCGCATGGACAAAGACCATCTGGCAATCCCCGCCCTGCTGGCGACTTCCGCCATTCACCAACATCTGGTGAAAGGGGGCTTGCGAACTTCCGCAGGGCTTGTTGTGGAAACCGGCTCGGCGCGTGAAACGCACCACTTCGCGTTGTTGGGCGGTTACGGCGCGCAAGCCGTGCATCCCTACCTCGCGCTGGCGACCTTGCGCGCGCTGGCGAAGGGCGACAGCGAAAAAGCTGAAAAGAACGTCTACAACTTCGTCAAGGCCATCGGCAAAGGCTTACGCAAGGTCATGTCGAAAATGGGCATTTCCACCTATATGTCCTACACCGGCGCGCAGATTTTTGAGGCGCTGGGGCTGCAACAAGCCTTTGTCGATAAATACTTTACGGGTACGCCCAGCAAAATCGAGGGGATCGGGCTGTTTGAAGTGGCAGAAGAAGCCCTGCGTCTGCACAAATCGGCGTTTTCCAGCGATCCGGTGCTGGTCAACATGCTCGACGCGGGCGGCGATTACGCTTTCCGCGCGCGCGGCGAAGACCACATGTGGACGCCGGATGCCATTGCCAGACTGCAACACGCCACCCGTTCCGGTCGCTACGAAACCTACAAGGAATACGCCCGTCTGATCAACGACCAGACCAGGCGTCACCTGACCCTGCGCGGACTCTTTGAAATCAGACCGGCGGGCGCGCCCGTGCCGCTTGCCGAAGTGGAACCCGCCAGCGAAATCGTCAAACGCTTTACCACTGGCGCGATGTCGCTGGGTTCCATTTCCACGGAAGCGCACACCACGCTTTCCATCGCCATGAACCGCATCGGCGGCAAATCCAATACCGGCGAAGGTGGCGAGGACGCGCGCCGCTTCACGCCTCTGAAAGCGGGACAAAAACTCTCCGAAGTCATCGGCAAATCCCGTATTGAACGCGATTACGTGTTCAAGGAAGGCGATTCGCTGCGCTCCGCCATCAAGCAGGTGGCATCCGGTCGTTTCGGCGTCACTGCCGAATACCTCGCCAACGCCGACCAGATTCAAATCAAGATGGCGCAAGGCGCGAAGCCCGGCGAAGGCGGTCAGTTGCCCGGTCACAAGGTTTCCGAATACATCGGATTCCTGCGCCACTCCGTACCCGGCGTCGGGCTGATTTCGCCGCCGCCGCACCACGACATCTACTCCATTGAAGACCTGGCGCAACTCATTCACGACCTGAAAAACGTCAATCCGCTCGCCAGCATCTCCGTCAAACTGGTTGCCGAAGTCGGCGTCGGCACGGTCGCGGCAGGCGTCACCAAGGCGAAAGCCGACCATCTGGTAATTTCCGGTCACGACGGCGGCACTGGCGCATCGCCGCAGGCTTCCATCAAACACGCCGGCAGCGCGTGGGAACTGGGTCTTGCCGAAACGCAACAAACGCTGGTGCTGAACCAACTGCGTTCCCGCGTGCGGGTGCAGGTGGATGGTCAGATGAAAACCGGACGCGATGTGGTCATCGGCGCGTTGTTGGGCGCGGACGAATTCGGCTTTGCCACCGCCCCGCTGGTGGTCGAAGGCTGCGTCATGATGCGAAAGTGTCACCTGAACACCTGTCCGGTTGGCGTGGCGACGCAAGACCCGGTGCTGCGTCAACGCTTCTCCGGTCAGCCCGAACACGTCGTCAATTATTTTTTCTTTGTTGCCGAAGAAGCCCGCGAACTGATGGCGGAACTGGGCATTCGCAAGTTTGACGACCTGATTGGTCGCTCCGATCTGCTGGAAAAACGCGCCGGTATCCAACACTGGAAAGCGCAAGGGCTGGATTTTTCGCGGGTCTTCCAGCAACCGGATGCCGCGCCGGAAATCGGGCGTCTGCATACGGAGGGGCAGGATCACAATCTCGGCAAGGCGCTCGACCTGCAACTCATCGAAAAAGCCAAGCCCGCGCTGGACAACGGCGAATCGGTGCAGATCGAACTGCCGGTGAAAAACATCAACCGCACCGTCGGCGCGATGCTTTCCGGCGAGGTCGCCAAACGCTATGGCGCGGCGGGTCTGCCGGACGAGCGCATTCACATCCGTCTGACCGGCACTGCCGGGCAAAGCTTCGGCGCTTTTCTGGCGAAAGGCGTCACCCTTGAGCTTCTGGGCGAAGGCAACGATTATGTCGGCAAGGGGCTTTCCGGCGGTCGCATCATCGTGCGTCCGCACACGGATTTTCGGGGCGAAGCCGCAGGCAACATCATCATCGGCAACACCGTCCTGTACGGCGCGACCAGCGGTGAAGCCTTCCTCTCCGGCGTCGGCGGCGAACGTTTCTGCGTGCGGAATTCCGGCGCGGCGGCGGTTGTCGAAGGCGTGGGCGACCACGGCTGCGAATACATGACCGGCGGCACCGTCGTGGTCTTGGGCATGACCGGACGCAACTTCGCGGCGGGCATGTCCGGCGGCATCGCCTATGTGCTGGATGAAGACGGCAACTTTGAAGAACGCTGCAATCTCGCGCAGGTCGTGTTGGAAAAAGTCCTGCCCGCCAGCGAGCAGGTCGGCCCCTTCCACCACGACGAAGCCGACGAACCCCAATTGAAACGCCTGATTGAAGCGCACGCGGCGGCAACCGGCAGCCAGCGCGCCAAAACCATTCTGGCGGACTGGGCGAGCTATCGCGTCAGATTCGTCAAAATCTTCCCCAATGAATATCGCCGCGCCCTGACCGAACTGGCAGCGGCCAAGCAGAAGGAGGCCGCATAACATGGGCAAGCCGACGGGATTCCTGGAATTTGAACGTCAGGAAGAACACTACGATCCGGTAGCAGAGCGTCTGCAACACTATCGGGAATTCGTCCACACACTGAGCGACGAAGCCGCGACCACACAAGGAGCGCGCTGCATGGACTGCGGCGTTCCCTTCTGCAACAACGCCTGTCCGGTGAACAACATCATTCCCGACTGGAACGACCTCGTTTACAAAGGCGACCTGCAAAGGGCGCTTGAAGTGTTGCACTCCACCAACAACTTCCCCGATTTTACCGGGCGCGTTTGCCCCGCGCCCTGCGAGGCGGCGTGTACGCTGGGCATCAACGCCGAGCCGGTGGGCATCAAATCCATCGAACACGCCATCATCGACAAAGGCTGGGAAGAAGGCTGGATTAAACCGCAGCCCGCCGCGACGAAGAGCGGCAAAAAAGTCGCCATCGTCGGTTCCGGTCCCGCTGGTCTGGCAGCGGCGCAACAACTGGCAAGAGCCGGTCACGCCGTCACCGTCTTTGAAAAAAGCAGCCGCGTCGGTGGCTTGCTTGGCTTCGGCATCCCCGATTTCAAACTCAACAAATCGGTGATTGACCGGCGCGTGGCGCAACTGGAAGCCGAAGGCGTCACCTTCAAAATCCGTACCCTCGTGGGTGACGGCAAACTGCCAGCGGGCATCAACAACGACGCCAGCGAAGTCGTCACCGCCGCCCAGTTGCAAAAAGAATTCGACGCCGTGATTCTCGCCGCCGGTTCAGAAGTTCCCCGTGACCTGCCCGTGCCGGGGCGCGAACTGCAAGGCGTCTACGCCGCGCTGGAATTCCTCATCCCGCAAAACAAGGAAGTCCAGCAAGGCATCAACAATCCCATCAACGTCAAGGGTAAACACGTCATTGTCATCGGCGGTGGCGACACCGGCTCCGATTGCGTAGGCACCAGCTACCGCCACGGCGCGGCTTCCGTGACCCAGTTTGAACTCATGCCCATGCCGCCAAAAGACGAAAACAAGGCGCTGACCTGGCCGTACTGGCCGCTGAAGCTGCGTACCTCGTCCTCGCACAAGGAAGGCGACACCAAACGCGAATTCGCCGTAGCCACCAAAGCCTTTATCGACGATGGACAAGGCAGGGTCAAAGCCATCAAAGCCGTGCGGGTCACATGGAAAGACGGCAAGATGAGCGAAATCGAAGGCTCGGAATTTGAACTCCCCTGCGACGCCGCATTTTTGGCAATGGGCTTTTTACATCCCGTAAGCAGCCTGCTGGAAGCCTTCGGCATCGAAAAAGACCCACGCGGCAACGCCAAAGCCAACACCGAAGGCAAAGACAGCTACCAAACCAACGTCAGCGGCGTCTTCGCCGCAGGCGACGTTCGACGCGGACAATCCCTGGTCGTCTGGGCAATCCGCGAAGGTCGCCAATGCGCGAGGTCAGTCGATGAGTTTTTAACGGGGAGTTCGCTGCTGCCGCGTTAAACGCCGGGTTGACGGATGGATGAACAGGTCGCGTCGTCATGGACGCGACCTGTTTTTATATGGATGGCATGATTGAGATGTATTTGGGTTTTCATGGATCGCCGACCTTTTCAATTGATGCGAAATGGCAAATGGAAAAACCTCGGAGCGGCAGCGGCGTTTGTGCTGCAACCTGCGCCAATGGCGCGAGTTTTTCAGGATTGCTGTACGCATCGAAAAGGCTTTCATGCGCCATCAATCGGGCGCTGGCATGAGCGGCAACTCCGCCTTGAATCTCCATCCCCCTGTCCTCTGGCGCCTGATTGTGGCATAGTCGCCAAATTCCAGACTACACATCAAATGACAGGAGGAACGCGAATTGGAATTGGAACTGCAACCATCTTTGGAGGTGGCGTCCACCATTGGCGCTTTTGACTTTCAGTTATTGCTTGCCCTGCTGGTCATGGTCATCGCGGGGGTGTTGGGGGGGCTGGCGAATTTTTATATTGCCGAGCGTCAGTATGGGCGCTCGCAGGCGCATAAGGATTGGCGGCGGTATCTGGTGTTTGGCGTGGTGACGGCGCTGACGGCGCCGCTTTTGCTCAACATGCTGTCCAGCAATCTGATGGACGCCGCCCGCACCCGTCCTGCCGACCTGTTTGTTTTCGCGGCGTTTTGCCTGATTTACGTGGTTGTCGCGCGCCGGATTTTTGAGAATCCCGCGAGTCTTTATCATGAGGAAATGGAGCGTCTGCGCGCCGAGTTGCGGCGGGAGGTGGAAGGCGTGCGACGCGAGTTTCTGGAAGTCAATGCGATCGAACTTGCCGCAGCGGAAGCTGCCAGCGACCCGCGTGAAACGCTGACTTACAACGACATCGAATTGCTGCGCGCGTTGGCGGACGAGAGTTATGTTTATGGCAATCTCGCGGCGCTGACCGAAAAAACCGCTTTGGGGCGCGAACTCATCAGCCAGCGTTTAACGGTACTGAAAGGCTCAGGGCTGATTGATACGCGCATCAACGACAAGAATGTTCTGCATTGGGTGATTTCCACGCGCGGGCGGCAGGTGCTCGCGGACGTGCTTTCCGGTCAGGACGAGAACAGGAAAGTGGCGTAGGGCAATCAAACAGGGCGGGTTTGAAACCCGCTCCTATGAGCGCATCGCCGCAAACCACAACCCGTCGCCGTCAAAGAAGGTGTAAAAATTCATGTCCTTGAATATCGTCATTCTCGCCGCCGGGCAGGGCAAGCGCATGTATTCCGCCTTGCCCAAGGTGTTGCATCCCCTCGCCGGCAAATCCCTGTTGCAGCACGTGGTCGATACTGCCCGCCAGTTGAAGCCCGCGCGTCTGGTTGTGGTCTATGGTCACGGCGGCGACGCGGTGCGCGCCGCCATTCCCGATGCGGATGTGGCGTGGGCGTTGCAGGCGGAACAGTTGGGTACGGGACACGCGCTAACGCAGGCATTGCCGTATCTGGACGCGGCGTTGCCGACGCTGGTGTTGTATGGCGATGTGCCGCTGGTCAGGAAGGCGACGCTGGAGCATCTCATACATCAGGCGGGCGCGGGTCTTGGCTTGCTGACCGCGCGTCTTGATGACCCGCATGGTTATGGGCGCATCGCGCGCGATGGAGTGGGCAACGTATGTGCCATCGTCGAGGAGAAGGACGCGAGTGAACGCGAGCGCCAGATTCAGGAAATCAATACCGGCATCATGGCGTTGCCCGCGCGGGTGTTGGGCGACTGGCTGGCGGGGCTGAAAAACAATAACGCGCAGAGCGAGTATTACCTGACCGATGTGGTCGCCAGAGCGGTTGCCAGCGGCGTGGCCGTGCGTACCGCGCATCCCGCCGCGCCGTGGGAAGTCGAGGGCGTGAATAACAAAGCGCAGCTTGCCAGACTGGAACGCGTCCATCAGTTGCAACTGGCGGAAGCCTTGCTGATACAGGGTGTGCGCCTTGCTGACCCCGCGCGTATCGACATTCGCGGCAGCCTCATCTGTGGGCGGGATGTGAGTATCGACGTGGGCTGCGTGTTCGAGGGCGAGGTACGTCTGGAAGAAGCGGCGGAAATCGGCCCCTACTGCGTTATCCGTAACGCCAGCATCGCGGCGGGTTCGCGTCTGGCGGCGTTTACGCACATCGACGGCGCGGCGGTCGGGCCGGATTGCGCGCTCGGCCCCTTCGCCCGTCTGCGTCCGGGCGCGGAATTATCGGCGGGCGCGCATGTCGGCAATTTCGTGGAAATCAAGAATAGTCGCATCGGCGCGGGTTCCAAGGCGAATCATCTAGCCTACGTGGGCGACGCCGATGTCGGGGCGCGGGTCAACATCGGCGCGGGCGCGATTACCTGCAATTACGATGGCGCCAACAAATTCAGGACAGTGATTGAAGATGACGTGTTCATTGGCTCGGATACCCAACTGGTCGCGCCGGTACGGGTTGGCAAAGGAGCGACGCTGGGCGCGGGGACGACGCTGACCAGAGACGCGCCCGCCGATTCCCTGACGGTTTCGCGCACGCGGCAAAAAACCATTGAGGGCTGGAAACGTCCGACGAAAGTTTCCGGCAAATAAAAAAGCAGCCTGGGTAGGGCGGTTTCTCCGAAACCGCCGGACGTTAAAACCGCCGGACGTTAACATTCGGCGCGTTCGGAGAACGCGCCCTACCTTGTGTCAGTGCGCCGGTTTTTTCGCGGCGGCGGCTTTGGGCGCGGCTTTTTTCGACGCGGCTTTGGGCGCTGATTTTGCGGCGGCTTTGGCAGCGGCGGCAACGGCATTTTCTGCGCGGTCGACTTCTTCTTCGAGGTGTTTTTGCACGCCTTCCTGCACTTGCTGGATGACTTCCCACGGCCACAGCGTGGCGCGTTGCAGGGCATCCCCGATTGAGGGGGCGTCGCTGGCGCCATCATCGACGGGATTGCCGTTGGACGCGCGGATGGTATCGCTGAAATTCTTGACCGTAGACAGGGTGCTGTGTTGCATTTCCAGCCCCTGAATGGTCATTTGCAGCATGGAGATATTCATGCGTAACCAACCCTCTACCGCTTTGAGGTCGGTAATCTGTTTTTCCAGGTCATCCGGGTCAAAGCTGGGCGCGACCATGCCGGGCATTTTGAAACCCATGTTGCCCCACAGTTGACGGAACAAATTCATCGGATCTTGTTGTGTTGACGTAGTCATTTTTAACTCCTTGATGTGAGGATATGGACACGTTTCCATATTAGCCCCGTTTGCGCGAAAAAGGCAGAAATTGCGCGTACAGACATCTTTGATGAAATGAGCGTCTTCTCTGGGCTACAATCCGTTCCCTCGCAAAACGACAGATTGCAATGGATTTCACGCTCAAAAAAACCGATGGCCTCGCACGACGCGGCGCTTTGAAGTTGGCGCACGGCATCATCGAAACGCCGGTATTCATGCCGGTTGGCACTTATGGCACAGTCAAGGCGATGACACCCGCAATGCTGCGGGAAATCGGCGCGCAGATTTGTCTGGGCAATACCTTTCACCTCTGGCTGCGTCCGGGGTTGGAGGTGATTCGTCGCTTTGGCGGCTTGCACGGCTTTATGGCGTGGGACAAACCCTTGCTCACGGATTCCGGCGGCTTTCAGGTTTTTTCGCTGGGCGCGATGCGAAAAATCAGCGCGGAAGGCGTGAAATTTTCTTCCCCCATCGACGGCGCGAAACTGTTGCTGACACCGGAAATTTCGATGGACATTCAGCATGTGCTGAATTCCGACATTGTGATGATTTTCGACGAATGCACACCCTATCCGGCGAGTCTGGACGTGGCGGCAAGCTCCATGCGTTTGTCACTCGACTGGGCGCGGCGCTCGCGTCAGCAACACGACCGGCTGGAAAATGCCAATGCCCTGTTCGGCATCGTTCAGGGCGGTATGCATGAAATCCTGCGCGACGAATCCCTCGCCGGTTTGAATGACATCGGCTTTGACGGCATGGCCATCGGCGGCTTGTCGGTGGGCGAACCCAAGGAAGAAATGACGCGCGTCCTCGCCCACGTCGCGCCGCGCCTGCCGACCAACAAGCCGCGCTACCTGATGGGCGTAGGTACGCCGGAAGATTTGGTACACGCGGTGGGGCAAGGCATCGACCTGTTCGATTGCGTCATGCCCACCCGCAACGCGAGAAACGGGCATTTGTTCACCCGCTACGGCGATGTGCGAATCAAGAACGCCACTTACAGACAGGACACGCGCCCCATTGAAGAAGGCTGCGCTTGCCATGCCTGCCAGAATTTCAGCCGCGCTTACCTGCACCATCTGTTCCGCGCTGGGGAAATTCTGGGCGCAATGTTAAATACCGTGCATAACCTGCATTACTACCAGAATTTAATGGCGGAAATGCGTCAGGCGATAGAGACGGGGACGTTTACCACTTTTGTAGATGCCTTTTATGCCGACCGGCAGCGGGGCGTGGGATGATGTGATGAATTTGGACTTGGGGCTGAAAATAAAAACAAGATAGATGCTATTGGCGCAATTACGCAGTCAGGGATGGGATGGCAGCATGACGCCGCTGGAATTCGTTGACAGGAAAGAAGCCCTTGAGCGAGGCGAGAATCCGGACGGCGGATTGTTCGGGAAATATCAGAACCGTCTGGGCAGCCACCTGCGCGGTTTTTTCACCGATGGCGACAAAAGCATCCTCGGCGAAGCCTATCAAATGGCTTCCGACAAGGGCGTGGATTTGAAGCGTATTGACAAACTTGCCGTCGAACTGGGCGCTTTACGCATCCAGCAACAATTGACGGGCGAACTGATTCGCTCCGCCACAAACCGCGATACTGGCGATGCCGACGCCGACAAACCGCGCGAAGTGGATATGGCGCACATGGCGATTCTCGGAGAAATGCACCGCATGTCCGGCGCATAGCGCGGGGGGGGGGTGGATAACGTTTGAGTTAAGCGGCGACCGCAGGTCGTCCGCTTGGACGAATAGTTAGAGGTCATAGTAGCCCACAAATAAAAAGGCTGCCAAATAAAACAATGCTGATACCGCCATTACTCTGCCTATCCATTTGTTAGTTTGAACTCGCCACAATGGCATGGTTTGTTCTGATTTTCGAGAAAGTAATATTGCAACACAGCCTAAAGCCAGAAAGCCAATTTGAGCGTTAGTTAGTAACCAACCAATTTTTTCAAAACTTACTGGCATACCAATTAAAACAGAACCTCCAATTAATACAAAGGCAACAAGTGTTGGAACAAATGTGAGTAAGATAATCAAGAAAGCCCCTAACGCTTCGCTCATCCACCTACGCAAATGCCGGGAACGCCAAGCTCCAGCTTGGCATGAAGCGTCAAAAAGCCAGGCTGGAGCTTGTTGGCGTTCCCGGTCGCTTATTTCACCACCGCCGCAATCGCTTCCGCCACGATGGGCAGATTTTTGCTGTTCAGCGCCGCGACGTTGATGCGCCCCGAAGAAACGGCGTAGATGCCGAATTCGGTTTTCAGGCGTTCGACCTGTTCTTTGGTCAAGCCGGTGTAGGAGAACATGCCGCGCTGTTTGACAATGAAGGAAAAATCATGCGTTGTGCCGGTCGCTTTCAGCGCGTCGGCAAGCCCTTGGCGCACACTGCGGATGCGATTTCGCATTCCGGTCAGTTCATCTTCCCAGATTTTGCGAAGTTCCGGCGTGGTGAGCACAGCCGCCACAATCGCGCCGCCGTGGGTGGGTGGATTGGAATAATTGGTGCGAATGACACGCTTGATTTGCGACAGCACCCGCCCCGCTTCTTCCTTGCTGGCGGTGACGACGGAGAGCGCGCCGACCCGTTCGCCGTAGAGCGAGAAATTCTTGGAGAAGGAACTGGACACAAAGAACTGCGCTCCGGCGGCGCTGAACGCCCGCACCGCTGCGGTATCCGGCTCGATGCCATCGGCAAAGCCTTGATACGCCATGTCGAGGAAGGGCACCAGATTTTTTTCTTTGAGAACGGCGGCGACCCGCGTCCATTGTTCGCTGGTCAAATCCGCGCCGGTCGGATTGTGGCAGCAGGCGTGCAACAGGACGATGGATTTCGCTGGCAGGGTGGCGAGCTTTTGCAGCAGGGCGTTAAAATTCACGCCGCGCGTGGCAGGATCGTAGTAGGGATAGGTTTCGACCGGGAACCCGGCGGCGGAGAACAGGGCGAGGTGGTTTTCCCAGGAAGGGTCGCTGATGTACAGCGTGCTTTGCGGCAGCAGTTGTTTCAGGTAATCCGCGCCAACCTTTAACGCGCCCGTGCCGCCCAAAGCCTGAATGGTGACGACAGAACCATCGCTCGCGCGCTCGGAACCCGTGCCGAACAGCAATTCACGCACCGCCTGATTGTAGGCGGCGTTGCCGTCGATGGCCTGATAGCCACGCGGCGGCTGCGTTTTCAGACGGGCGGCTTCCGCCTCTTTGACGGCGGCGAGCAGCGGCAGCTTGCCATCATCATTATAATAAACGCCAACGCCCAGATTGACTTTGGTCACGCGGGCATCGGCATTGAAAGCTTCGGTCAGACCAAGAATCGGGTCGCGGGGCGCCAGTTCGACGGCGGCGAAAAGCGAAGTGCTCATGATGACTCCAGTAGATGAAAAACGTCGGGGGAAAATTGAAATGGGCAATTCAGAATTTTAACATTTATCGGCAATGCGCGACGGCGTACTTGACGCACCCGCTCGCAAACTCCTACCATCTGCAACTTTCGTCAGGGAGAAACCGTCTTGCCGTTGCAACAGCTTTATACCTTGATTGGCGATGACATGCAGTCCGTGGATGCCGTCATCCGGCAACGGCTTCATTCCGACGTGGTGTTGGTGCGGCAGGTGGCGGAATACATCATCTCCGGCGGCGGCAAGCGGATGCGTCCGGCGCTCGTCCTGATGGCGGCGGGCGCGCTGGATTATCGCGGCAGCCAGCATCACGCGCTGGCGGCAGTCGTGGAATTCATCCACACCGCCACCCTGCTGCACGACGATGTGGTCGACGAATCCGCCCTGCGACGCGGGCGCGATACCGCCAACGCCGTATTCGGCAGCGCCGCCAGCGTACTGGTCGGCGATTTTCTCTACACCCGCGCCTTTCAGATGATGGTCGAAGTCGGCAGCATGAAAATCATGCATGTGCTCTCCAATGCCACCAACATCATCGCGGAAGGCGAGGTACTGCAACTGATGAACTGCCACGACCCCGACGTGGAAGAATCCAGCTACCTGCAAGTCATCCGCTACAAAACCGCCAAACTGTTTGAAGCCGCCGCCCAACTCGGCGCCATCATCGCGGGCGCGACGCCGGAACAGGAACAAGGTCTGGCGGATTACGGCATGTATCTGGGTACGGCGTTTCAACTGGTCGACGACGTGCTGGATTATTCCGGTCAGGAAGCCGACACCGGCAAACATTTGGGCGACGATTTGGCAGAAGGCAAACCCACCCTGCCGCTGATTTACGTCATGCAACACGGCACCCCCGAAGAAGCCGCCAGCGTGAGAAAGGCCATCGAAAACGGCGGACGTGACGATTTCCCCACCGTGCTCGCCGCCATCCGCAGAACCGGCGCGCTCGAACACACGCGCGGGCGCGCCCGCGAAGCCGCCGAACAAGCAAGAGCCGCAATAAACACCGCTTTGCCGGATTCAAATTACAAACAGACTCTGCTACAATTGACAGCTTTCGCGGTTGAACGGTCGCATTGATTGCAGGCAACCCAAAAACCATTTCGGAGTGTAGCTCAGCCCGGTAGAGCACTGCGTTCGGGACGCAGGGGTCGCAGGTTCGAATCCTGTCACTCCGACCAACAAAATCCCCCAAAAAAACCCGCATGGCGCAAGGCTTTGCGGGTTTTTGCGCAAATGGCTCCAGACATGTCAAATCACTTGATTGGCTCATTTTCTTGTCCCTGTTGTGCCGGATTTGTCCCGAAGCTGCGGAATGCCACCGATATTTATACCAAAATCGGTGTAAAATACAGGAATGGATACGCGCCAGAAACCGCTCAAATGGGTTGGATGCAGCAAAAAAGACTTAAACGCGCTGCCCGCCAGCGTGCGGCAGTTTTTTGGATACGCCTTGGACTTTGCCCAAAATGGCGAACGTCACGATGCGGCGAAGGCGCTAAAAGGTTTTGGCGGCGCGGGTGTGCTTGAGGTGGTTGAAGATGACGCAGGCGGCACTTACCGCGCGGTGTACACCGTGAGATTCAGGGAAGCCGTTTTTGTGCTGCATTGTTTCCAGAAAAAAAGCAAGCGCGGCATCGAAACGCCAAAAGAGGAAATGGACATGATCCGCGACCGGCTGAAAACGGCTGAGGCGTGGGCAGAGGAGCTACGAAATGGAAACCGCTAAGCGTTATGGTGAGGACAGCAGTGGCAACGTGTTTGCCGACCTTGGTCTTGCTGATGCAGACAAACTGCAAATCAAGTCTGGTCTGGCAATCCAGATTACGCTCACGATTCGCCGCCTGGGGCTGTCGCAGGTCGAGGCGGGCAAACGGATGGGAATTTCTCAAGGCAAAGTGTGCGCGATGCACAAGGGCGATTTCACGGGCTTGTCCGAACGCAAGCTGATGGATTGCCTCACACGTCTTGGCTATGACATAAAAATAACGGCGCAGCCGGCAGCGCGGGATATTGGAAGACTGTCGTTTGCCATAGCGTAAGCGGCGAAAGGTTGGCGCACTGCCAACAACAGACGGGTATCTCTTGCGGTTCGCGCATCTTGCCTTACGCCGGTTTCTGGCAGCGGGCGTCCTTGTATGGCCCGCCCATCAATTTCCAGCCTTCGCCCAGCGGCGTTTGCGAGCACACGCGGCTGCCGTCGTACATGCTCATCCAGAGGTAATAAGCGGCGGGCGCGGCGTGGGTTAGCGCGGCGGGTAGCAGGGAAAGGGAAAGCAGGGCGATGGCGAGGATACGGTTTAAGCGAATCATGGGGCGCTCGGAAATGGAGAACGGGTTACATTGGACAATACCACATTGCGGGCAGACGCTTAAAAAATCAGGGCAAGGCGCGGAAGGGTTTGAACGCCGGATGGTCGGCGGCAGCCAGCATTTCCGTGTCGCCATCGGAATCGCCGTAAGCGTAAATCTCGTAGTCGTCGAGCGCGCCAAGCAGCGATTGCAGCCGCCGGACTTTCTCGGCGGCGCGGCAATTTTCCCCCTGCAATTCGCCCGAACAAACGCCCTCGGTCGACGCCAGTTCGGTGCACAACAAATCGTCAAACCCAAGTTGCCGCGCGATGGGTTCAAGGTAAAAAGAAAGCGAGGCGCTGACCATGACCAGTCGATGCCCTTGTTCCTTGTGCCAACGAATCCGCTCCAGCGCGGCGGGGCGACACCAGCGCGTGATAAACGCCGCATGTTCCGCCCCAATGCGCCGCAACTCCGCGACCGCGCAACCGGAAAACAGCCTGCCCATCAAAAGCGCCTTGAATCTGTCCCGACTGGCGCGCCCCAGCCAGACCCGCAACGCCTCGCCACTCAAACAAAACAGCGCGCCATAAAGTTTTGGTTTGCCGAATACCCGCGCCAGAAAAGCCAGAAAGGTATCTCGTGTGGTGATGGTGCCGTCGAAGTCGAAAGCGGCGATGATTTTGTTTGTCATTTTTAAGCGGTAGCTCGTCTATCAGAAGCTCCGTAATGTAGCAGAGTTATCCGTGACTTTCCTTTTTTGAGTGGTTATCATAACCACCATGAACAGCAAGCAGCTCATCAAACAACTGGAAGCCGATGGCTGGTTTTTGGTGCGGGTCAAAGGGTCGCATCATCAATTCAAGCACATCGACAAGCCGGGGCTGGTCACGGTCAAACACCCGGACGGCGATATTCCCGCCGGTACGCTATCCAGTATCAAGCGTCAGGCGGGTTGGAAACAGGAGAAAAAATCATGCGTTTTCCCGTAGTGTTACATAGCGAT
Source organism: Zoogloeaceae bacterium (assembly GCA_031287525.1). Taxonomy (GTDB): domain Bacteria; phylum Pseudomonadota; class Gammaproteobacteria; order Burkholderiales; family Rhodocyclaceae; genus Azovibrio. Next base: position 74,981 of record JAITSU010000057.1, read on the forward strand.
GACGGTGTGCGTTTCGGCGTGACCGTGCCGGATTTGCCGGGGTGTTTTTCCGCTGGCGACACTTTTGATTTGGCGCTTGACGCCGTGCTGGAAGCGATTGATCTGCATCTTGAAGGCATGGTCGAAGAAGGCGGCGAAGTACCGCTGCCGCGTTCTGTCGCGGAACACCGCAAAAACCCGGATTTTGCGGATGGCGTTTGGGCGATGGTGGATGTCGATGTGTCGCGTTTCGATGGTCGCGCCGAAAAGGTGAACATCACCCTGCCGCGCCGTTTGCTGGCGAGAATCGACAGTTACGCCAAGGCGCATGGTGATACCCGTTCCGGTTTTCTGGCGGAAGCAGCCAGAGTCGCCATGCGTGATTGATTTGACCCATAAATATATGTCATGTAGCTGCATGGCTGCTGGCAAAATCAGGTGGCAGGTGTCAGGTAACCGTAATTGGATGTTGGAAAAAAGCAGGGAGCGGGCAGGTGACGAAGGGTTTGTGTCAATCACCGGCGCAACGCGCCGCAAACCCCTGTCACCTGCCACCTGTTACCTGATTACCTGCTCCCCGGAATCCAGCTTGTTCCCGCCAGCGGTACGCCCGCCATTGCTGCCGATTCCAGTGTCAAGGCGACCAAATCCTCTTTTTCCAGATGGTGCACGTTCTGTTTGCCGCAGGCTCTGGCGATGGTGGTGAGTTCCATGTTCAGGGTCTTCAGGTAATTTTTCAGATGCTTCGCGCCAACCGCCGGTTCCAGACGTTGTTCGAGTATTTCGTCCTGGGTAGTGATGCCGACCGGACATTGCCCCGTATGACAATGGTGACAGAAGCCGGGGGCGGTGCCGAGGGCGGCGTAGTCGTCCAGGGCGGAGAGGTGTTTGCCTTTTTGACCGTAGGTGTCGCCGTTGCAACCCAGAGCGATCATCACGCCCTGACCGATGGCGACGGCATCGGCGCCCATCGCCAGCGCCTTGGCAACGTCGGGGCCGCTTCTGACGCCGCCGGAGATGATGAGTTGCACCTTGCCCTTCATGTCGAGGTCTTCCAGCGCGTCGACGGCCTGGCGCAGGGCAGCCAGGGTGGGGATGCCGATATGCTCAATGAAGCAGGTTTGCGTGGCGGCCGTGCCGCCCTGCATCCCGTCGACCACGATGACATCCGCGCCGGAATGGACGGCGAGTTTCACGTCGTTGAAGGTGCGGGTCGCGCCGACTTTGACGTAAATGGGTTTTTCCCAGTCGGTCATTTCGCGCAATTCCTGAATCTTGATGGCGAGGTCATCGGGGCCTGTCCAGTCGGGGTGGCGACAGGCGGAGCGTTGGTCGACGCCGGCGGGCAGTGTCCGCATCCCGGCGACGCGCTGAGAAACTTTTTGTCCCAGCAACATGCCGCCGCCGCCGGGTTTCGCGCCTTGCCCGATGACCACTTCGATGGCGTCGGCGCGGCGCACGTCGTCGGGGTTGAAGCCGTAGCGACTGGGCAGACATTGGTACACCAGCGTCTTGGAAGACTGGCGTTCTTCCGGCGTCATGCCGCCGTCGCCGGTGGTGGTGGAAGTGCCGACTTCGCTGGCGGCGCGACCCAGGGCTTCTTTCACATTGGCGGAGAGCGCGCCGAAGCTCATCCCGGCGATGGTGATGGGGATGTCGAGTTCGATGGGTTTTTTGGCGAAACGGGTGCCGAGCACGGTTTTGGTCGCGCATTTTTCGCGGTAGCCTTCGAGAGCGTAGCGGGACATCGACGCGCCCAGAAACACGAGGTCGTCGAAGTTGGGCAGTTTGCGTTTTGCGCCCATGCCGCGAATTTCATACAGCCCGTGCGCGGCGGCCTTGCGGATGTAATCCAGCGTCTTGCGGTCATAGCCGTAGGATTCTTCCAGCGTCAGATGTCTGGCTTGTTGTGTGGTTTTGGCGTCCATGAAGTTCTCCTCAGTATTCTTGGTTGGCGTCGGCGTTCCAGTGGTACAGCTCGCGCCTGGAGGCCACTTTCTTGAACGATTTGGGGTCGTGATTGAACCCCGCCTGTTGCAGGAGATCGGTAAGACTGGTGATGTCCGTCTCGGTCAAGGGTTGAATTTGCGCGTCCGCGCCCAGGGATTTGATGTCTCCCCTGACGTAGAGTATGGCTTCGTAGAGCGAGTCGCCCAGCGCGTCGCCCGCGTCGCCGCAAATCACCATGCGTCCGGCTTGCGCCATGAAAGCGGAAAAGCTGCCGACCGAACCGCCCACCACAATGTCGCCGCCTTTTAACGAGATACCGCAGCGCAAACCCGCGTCGCCGTCGATGATGAGCAAGCCCCCGTGCGCGGAAGCCCCCGCGCCGTTGGAAGCGAAGCCCCGCACATGCACGACGCCGCTCATCATGTTTTCGCCCACGCCCGTTCCGGCGCTGCCTTTGATGATGACCTTGCCGGTCTTGTTCATGCCGCCCGCGTAGTAACCAGCGTGTCCGATGACTTCCACTTCCACCGGACTATCCAGACCGACGGCGATGTTGTGCGCGCCATCGGGATTTTTCACCGTTACTTTATGCGCGGGTTTTTTGACGGCTTCGACGTGCAGGTAGCGATTCAAGTCGCTCACCCTAGTTTGGGCGAGGTCAAAGGTCAGATTTTCCATACGTACATCTCCTCTGGGGCAGGTTCAAAGACATGGGCGTGATTGATGCCCGGCAGGTGGGCGAGCGAGCGAAATTCGGAAGCAATCGCCACATAATCATCGGTTTCGGCAACAACCGCCGGTTTGCAGGCGAAGGGGTCGCGGATCAAGGCGAGCGCGTCGGGCGTACCCATCAGGAAGGTGTAAAAACCGTCCAGTTCCTCAAAACCCTTTTTCAGCGCGGTTTCCAGATCATCGCCTTCGCGCAGCCGCCATTCCAGAAAGCGGCAGGCGGCTTCGGTATCGTTGTCGGTATCGAAATGGATGCCCTGCGGTTCCAGCTTGCGGCGAATGCCGTTGGGATTGGAAAGCGAGCCGTTATGCACGAGGCAGAAATCCTCCCCGGCGGTAAAAGGGTGGGCGCGATCAGGCGTGACGGCGGATTCCGTCGCCATGCGGGTATGCCCGACCAGATGCGTGCCTTGCAGCTTGCCAAAATCGTAGCGCGCCGCGACTTCGGCGGGCGTGCCGATGTCCTTGTAGAGATGGATGCTTTTCCCCGTGGAAAGAATGAACAAGCCGGGGTACTGCTCTTTCAGCCAGCGTTTGACGATTTCCGGGTCGACGTTTACCGAAAAAATGGCGTGATTACCCTTTGCTTCCAGCCCGACTGAAACGCCCAGATGCTCCTTCAATTCGTGCGCCACGCCCTGCCAGTTGAAGTCGTCGCCGTCTTCCAAAAGACCGGAATAGACGCTGATTTTGCGCTCATAGTCGCCCGCGCCGCCGGTAAAAACCGCCAGACCAGCGGAATCCGGCCCGCGTTCGGTCATGCCAATCAGCATGGGCACCATCAGCTCGCCCAGATGTTCGCGCATGGCCGGTGTTTTAACGAGTAGTCCAACAATTCCACACATGTGTTTTCTCCTTGATGAGGTATTTTTAGAAAAATTCCAGATACCGCTGTACTTCCCAATCCGAAACATGGCGCATGTATTCCACGTATTCCATGTTTTTCAATTTCAAAAATTCTTCCGCCACCGGCCCCAGCGATTCGCAGAGCACATGGTCGCGTTCCAGCGCAAAAAGGGCTTCATGCAGACTTTGCGGTAATGTGCCGATGCCTTCGGCTTTCAATTCCGCCGGGGTGAGGTCGTAGAGGTTGTTGTTGCGCGGCTCTCCGGGGTCAAGCTCGCGGTCAATGCCATCCAGCCCGGCGGCGATTACGGCGGCGGTGGCGAGATAGGGATTGCACGCCCCGTCGGGAATCCGCAATTCCAGTCGCCCGCCGGGAATCCGCACCATCGTCGAACGGTTGTTGTCGCCATAGCTGATGTAAGCCGGCGCCCAGGTCGCGCCGGTGAGTGATTGCCCGACCACCAGACGCTTGTAGGAATTCACCGTCGGCGCGCAAATCGCCGCCAGCGCCGGCGCGTGTTTCAGAATGCCGCCCAGAAAGTGATACGCCAGTTTGGAGAGCTTCAAACCGCGCGGGTCGCTCTTGTCCTCAAAGACGTTCTGCTTGCCGTCGCCCAACGACATATGAATGTGCATCCCGTTGCCGGGGCGATTGGCGAACGGCTTGGGCATAAAGGAACAAATCAGCCCCATCTCATGCGCGATTTCGGACGCCGCCATCTTGAAAAAGATGAAGTCATCGCAGGAAGACAGGCAATCGTCGAAGGTGTAATTGATTTCAAACTGACCGTTGGCGTCCTCATGGTCAATTTGGTAAACATCCAGCCCGACGACCTTCACGCTGTCGGTCAGACGTTCGAGAAATTCCCGCGAACGCGATAGTCCCTTGTAGTCGTAACAGGGCTTTTTCAGCACGTCGCTGTCTTCGCAAGGCACGATGTCGCCCTTGTCGTTTTTCTTCAACAGCGAAAACTCCGGCTCCAGCCCGGTGTAAAACGTCAGCCCCCGCGCCCGCAACCGCGCCACCTGCTTTTTCAGCACCACGCGACTGTCAAACTTCCAGGGCTTCTTGTCGACATGCCCGTCGCAAACAATGCGGGCATACCCAGGCTGCCAGGGCACCAGGGTCAAGGTGGAAAGGTCGCCCACCGCCATGTAATCCTGCGGCGACGCCGGTTCCAGCCCCAGCCCCCACACCGCGCCGCCCGCGAAACCCGCGCCATTTTCGATGATGTCGTCAAAATGGTCGGCAGGCACCACCTTGACCTTGGGCGCGCCGTGAATATCCACGAACTGCGCGAAAACGTATTTGACATGGTTATCCATCAGGAATTTTTTGGCTTCATCAGGCGTCATGTTTGTGGCTCCAATCATTAAGAAAATTCAAAACTGTTGATGATGCGGTGCATCCGCAGGGGCGGTTCGCGAACCGCCCTATCCGGCAGCAACCTCATGCAAAGTTTCCCAAAGCGCCTCGCCATAAGTGCCATCGCACCAGACGCGATAACTGTCCGCGCCGGGAATCACCGTCACCCCGATGCCCGTCATGGAAGTCAGCACCACTGGCGACTCCGCCAGATTCAACGCCGCGAAATTCACCGCGCAAGTCTGCAACAGCAACTCCGCCAGCCCGGAACCGGAAAGCGCCAACGCCGCGTCCTGCCGCAACACCACCGCAACCCCCGCAGGCGCCGCGCTGCCTTGCAGACGCTCAACAATGGCGGCATTGCCCTCCACCAGAAATTCCGTATTCCCCAAACGGGCAATCAACCCGCCATCCGGCAAAGCCAGCCAGCGATTCGCTCCCGCCGGAATCGGCAGCCCCAACCCCGACAACCACGCCGCCGCCCCCTTGCCCTTGCAACCAAAACGCGGATTCAGGGAATGGTCGACAAAGCTGACGGCGGCAGGAGATTTCTTGCCGGAAGCCAGCCCCCGCCCGACAACTTCCGCCAGCGGGCTGACAGCGACAGGTGTAGTAAAAGCATTCATGGCGCGACCTCGCAAAATTCATGTTGTGAAATATTGGTTACTATTGTGCAACAACAGAGCAAGGCGAGTCAACGGGTTTGCGAAACTTTTTTTCGTGTTGGTAAACTTTTACTGGGTAAACCTTGTTCTGGCAAGGAACAGCTTGAAAATTTGTATCCCAAGAGCTACTATTCTTTGGTAAAAACATATTTTTGATGCCCAAAGGCTACAATGACAACCCTTTCCGATGTTGCCGAGATGCTCAAACATGCCCGCCGCGAAGCGCGTTTGAGCCAAGACGCGCTCGCTCAAAGGGCAGGTGTGGCGCGCACGACCGTGGCAAGAATGGAAACTTTGGCGAAAGGCGACATGAGCGTGTCGGCATTGCTTCGCCTGCTCGAAGCGGCGGGCTACGACCTGAAACTCGTGAAGCCGGGGCATGTCCGCACGATTGAAGACATCCTCGCTGAACAGCGCCGGGGTGATGAGCGAGGGGATGTCTGATGAAACTCGATGTCCAGGTCAGCGGCAAGACCACAGCGCAACTCTATCGTGAGCGCGATGAGTACGTCCTCAAATATTTTCCCGATACCAATCCAGCCGATTTTGTCAGCCTGACCATGCCGGTGCGCGAGGAGCCTTGGCGTTGGCCGCGCGACCTGCATCCCTTCTTCCGCCAGAACCTGCCCGAAGGCTACCTGCTCAATATCATCCGTGAGAAATTCGGCGCGCTGCTCGACGGCACCGACCTGTCCCTGCTGGCGGTGGTTGGTGGCATGGGCATCGGTCGCGTCACCGTCACGCCCGAAGGCGGCAAGCCGGGTGCTGCCTTGGAGCCGTTGCAAGTTGAACACCTGCTGAAAGCAGACAACACCAGCGAACACTTCGCCGCGCTGGTACGCCGTTATGCGCGCGCGTCCATTTCGGGCATGGTGCCCAAGTTCATCGCGCCGCCAGATACCTCGCTTATTCCGGCGGATGCGTCTGCCCCGCTGAGCAAACCCACACTACGTACCAGCCGCTACATCATCAAAGGTTCAGACGACAACACGCCCTACCTTGGTTTTAACGAGTTTTACACCATGCGTGTGCTGGAATTGCTGAACGTCGTGCCCGTCGCCAAAACACACATGTCCGATGATGGTCGCGTACTGGTGGTCGAACGTTTTGACGTTGATGAGCGTGGCATCCCCACGCACGGACTCGAAGATGCCTGCGCGCTCCTGGGTTTGCCGCCACACGAAAAATACGCAACAACCACCGAAAAGGCACTGAACGCCACACGCGCCTATTTGCCCGCCGCGCAGCTACGCGCGCAACTGGAACAATTCGGCTGGCACCTGCTGACCAACTACGTGGTGCGTAATGCCGATTGCCACACGAAGAACATTGCGCTGTATTACACCGCGCTTGCCGACGTGCGCTACACGCCGGTCTATGACATCGTGACGACACAGGCTTACCCGCGTTACGCGAACAGTCCGCCAAGCCTGTCTATCGACGGACGCCAGACCTGGGCAGCCGGAAAAACACTGGAACGTTTCTTCAATGCCCGTCTGGGCATAACCCCCCGGCGATATGCCGAAATGGTCGAGCGCTTGTGCGAATCGGCTGTGACCGTGGGCGCGGAAGTGATTGAGGCGGCAAAGAACGAACCGCGCTGGCGCTCTGTTGCCAGGCAGATGGTACATGCGTGGAACGAAGGCATGTCGTCGTTGCGCGATCCCAAACGGGCGGCGAAATTCAGAGGGCTGGATGCGGCTATCGCAGCGGCTGGATTCTCCGGACCGGAACCAGCTGAACCGTCACGGGTAACGATCGGGCGGTCGGAGTTGCTGCCGGTGCCGCGACGCAAACGGAAGTGATTGCAGCGTTTTGCCACACGTTGCCATACCAAAGATAAAGGCTTAATCTGGCTTTGTTTGGGTATAATTAATTCTAGCAACATTTTCTGTACACTTACCATTGTCACGGGTAGCCCATGCGATTCCGCCACCACCCAAGCCCCAAGCCTACCCCAGTAAAAAACAAAACTGCGGGAAGTGTCGACCTGTCTTCTTATCTTTTTTATGCCATATTAATTTTGTATGTATTGGCTAGTGTGTCATCAACAAAAGATGAAATGCTGCTGATGCTACACAAGGGTATCCAACTGCCATTGGTGAACGTGACCGTATCAGTCGTAGGTTTTTACTTACTGAGTCCGCTGATTGTTCTGGTTGGTCACTTAGTAACTCTCAGGCGACTTCCACAAACATTCTCTACGCTTTCGAGTGCTAAACCTCAGTTTAGGCATGAGAGGTTGAGCGTTAGCAGTGACTGCTTCATGTTCATTAGCCTGCTCCTCGCAGGGCCGATCACCCTACTGCTGATTACCTATAGGTTCGCAGCCTACCAGAGTCCTTTCCTCTTTCTTGTCCAAGCGGTCTTATTGATATATGCCTGCTATGCAACAGCAGTGCGCTACCTAGAGATAGTAAAGAAAGTAACGAGGTCAATAAAGTGTGCAGCTTTCCTAGTAGCTGCTGTATTGCTTGCTTGGCTTATTCTGGCTGCTGATGTGATTTTATTGCCTGCTCAATACTCTGCAACACTATGGCTCAAAACGAACACGGTATTGCTGGACAGCGAGGATGGTGGAACAGTTGCGTGGGTACCTCATATCCGTATTGATCGCGCAACCTCATTATGGACAGGGGCTGCGAAAGGTGATGATGATCTGGCGATGTATACAGGTCACTTAGACGCAAAGGAACTGTTCATGACACGTTTAGTGACGCTGGATCTGCGTTCAAGAAACCTTCGGTTCCTAGACATCAACCATCAAGTCATCCCTCGGGTCTGGGCGCATGATGCCGATTTGTCCGGTGCCAACCTGTCGTTCACCCGGCTCTACGGCTCGATCTTTGTCGGTACTAGGCTTAGTGGAGCCAGCTTTGAGGTTGCAGCTTTGGATGGCTCTACTTTCATGAATATCACAATTGACGATACGGTCTTCGTGAACACCCAGCTCAAAGGTACTTTCTGGGACACCGTTACACTCAATGACTCGGCGTTTCTAAATGCAGACCTGTCGCTCGCCTCTTTCTACGGAGTGAATCTCAACCATGTTATAGTCGAAGGTACAAATTTTACGGCCACTACATTGTTCCAAACCACAGCTACCGAAACATCGATTGGCTATACAAAGCCCAACAAGATTCTCTCAGCGACTGGAACTGACACGCTAATTAAGGATACCGTACCAGTTTTTGAGGTGGCTCCTGAAGCTGCATTCGCCGAAATCGCCAAACAACTTTGCATCCCTAATATCGCTGTTGGCTGGGAATATGCGTGGACCACTTTTCGTCAAATAAAAGTGATAGAAGGCATAGGGAGCAGGACAGAACCAAAGGTTGTTTCCGCATTGCAAGAGTTGTTTGAATTAGAGGAATGCAAAGGTCTACCAGATCATGGGCTGAGGTAGTCTGATGATGAATCAAGCGGCAAATAGAATAGAACCGGTCTGCCCTCTATTCCTCATCAAATTTATCGGCATGAATCTAGAATACGACGCGACCGGTATTTTCGTTACGCCGCCTCCTTCTGCCGCAAATTCTCCGCGTCATAAAACGGTGTCTGCGCAACTTCTGCCGTAACCAATGTCCCGTTCGTCAGCCGAATGTTCACCTTTTCCCCCGTCTTCGCCTGTGTCGGGCGGACGAATGCGAGGGCGATGTGGCGGTTCAGGGTGGGGGAGTAGGCGATGGAAGTGACTCGTCCGGCGATTTCGTTGTTTTCTATGACGAGGTTGCATTCCTTCGGTTTTTCGCTGGTGTCGCCTTGCGGGAAGACGATGCCGACCAGTTGTTGTTTGGCGGGTTTTTGGGCGACGATGGCGAGGCTGCGTTGTCCCACGAAGAAGGGTTTTTCCATTCTGATTGCCCAGTTCATGCCCAAGTCCAGCGGGGTGGTCAGGCCGTCGCTGTCTTGTCCGATGATGATGTGTCCTTTTTCCAGACGCAAGAGACGTTGGGCTTCGACGCCGAAGGGACGGATGCCTTCGGGTTTTCCGGCGGCGAGCAGGGCGTCCCAGAGCGCGCCGCCGTAGTTGGCGGGGACGTGGATTTCGTAGCCCCATTCTCCGACGAAGCCGACGCGGAGCAGCCTTGCGGGGATGCCCGCCACCTTGCCTTCGCGCGCGCCGAGGTAGGGGAAGGCCGCGCCGGAGAGGTCAATGTCGGTGAGTCGGGCGAGCACGGCGCGGGATTTCGGGCCTGCCAGATTCACCGCTGCGTAGGCTCCAGTGTGATTGACGAGAATGACCTCCAGTTGCCACATCGTATTCAGGCGGGAAAGCTCGCGGTAGATGGCGACCGCGCCGGAGGTGGTGGTGGTGAAATAAAAATGGTCTTCCGCCAGACGCGCCACCACGCCATCGTCGATGATGACGCCGGATTCGTCGCACATGACGGCGTAGCGGGTCATGCCGACTTTGAGGTTGGCGTAGTTCGAGGTGTACACCCGCTCAAGGAATTCGGCGGCGTCTTTGCCCTTGATTTCCAGCTTGCCCAGCGTACCCACGTCGATGATGCCGACGCCGTTTCGTACCGCCGCGACTTCTGCATGGATGCTATCGGCGCGTTCCTTGCCTTCGATCCGGTAATACTCCGGTCGTTGCCAGACTCCGGCGCTCATCCACACCGCGCCTTGCGCCCTGTGGCGGCTGTGCATGGGGGTGCGGCGTTCGGGGGCGAAGCCGCGACCGGCGAGGATGGACATGGGCGTCGGGTGATACATGGGACGTGCCGTGGTGGTGCCGACTTCGCCGGGGGTTTTGCCGGTGAGTTTCGCCAGCGCGCGCAGGATGTTCATGTTGGAATGCTTGCCCTGGCTCGGCCCCATGCCGCCGGTGGAATAGCGTTTCAGGAGTTCGATATTGTCAAAGCCTTCCTGCACGGCGTTGGCGATGTCCTTGAATTGCAGGTCTTCATCGAAATCAACAAAGGTCTTGCCCTTGGGATGATTGACAATCGGCCAAGGGTGCGAGGGGGCTTCCGCTTCGGCGGGAACGGTGATGCTGGCGGAATTTGCCGCAAACCCGACATGCGCCGCCGCCCTGTTGCCAGCGCGTTCGCCATCCTGCAAGCGGGCGGCGAAGTCATGCGCGCCGTTCACCTTGCCGCAGGCAAAGACGCCTTCGGGCAACTGTTCGGGGACGAATTGTTCCAAGCCTTTGTCGTAACGCATTTGCGTTCCCGCCTGATAGAGCAGATTGGCGGCGGGTGCCCAGCCGACGCTCATCAGGATGCCGTCACAAGGGATTTCTTGCGGGCTGCTGAAATCCGCTTCGCCATTCGTGAACGCGCCAATGCGGGCGGCGACCACGGATTTGCCGCCCGCGCCGGAGACCGCTTCGAGGACGGCGGAGGCGGCATGAATGGGGATGCCCGCCGCCTTGACCTGTTTCTCCAGTTCCGTCGCCTTGTGCGTGGGGCGCAAATCCACCACGGCGGCGACCTTGCTGCCCGCTGCGGCGAGGTCGAGCGCGGCGCGGTAGCCGTCGGCGTTGGCGACGAGGAGCAAGGGATTTTCCAGCGGTTTGACGCCGTAGCGATGAATCAGCCGTTGCGCGGCGGAAGCGAGCATCACGCCCGGCAAATCGTTATTGCGAAACACGGCGGGCTGCTCGAACGCGCCGCTGGCGACGATGACCGATTTTGCGCGCATCTTGACCATGCGGGAGGCAGAGACCAGAGGCACCCAATGGTCTTTGTAATATCCGGCGGCATAGGTCGCGCTGAGGATGCGGATATTATTGTTGGCTTCCGCCTTCGCCAATAGCGCGGCGACTTCCTGTGCGCGTTCCTTGCTCGCGCCCAACTGGTAAGCGCCGCTACCGCCGGGGCGGGCGTTTTCATCGACCACCACCACGCTTGCGCCCGCTTTTGCGGCGGCGATTGCCGCCGCCAGACCGGAAGGGCCAGCGCCGATAATCAGCACGTCGCAGAAATCGTAACCCTTGGGCGTGCGTCTGCGCGGGGTGGCAAAATCCACCTTGCCCAGGCCGGTGGTCAGGCGAAACATTTTTTCCCACAGGGGAAACAGCACCTTGGTGTGGAACGCCTTGTAATAAAAACCGACGGGCAGAAAGCGGGAAATCAGCCCCAGAAAACGCCCGTTGTCGTGCTCGACGCCGCCGCCGAAAATATTGACGGCGGTGAGTTTCATGCCGTCTTGCAAAGGCGTGACATCGCCGCGCACATTGGGTTCGCTTGTGTGTCCATCTGCGGATTGCAGCAGGGCGTTGATGTCGTGATTGGCGAGCGAGAGCACGCCGCGCGGACGGTGATATTTGAAACTGCGACCAAGCACGCGCGCGCCATTCGCCCAGAGCGCGCTGGTTATGCTGTCGCCCTGAAAACCCTTGTAAGGGCGACCTTCAAAGGTGAATTCGAGTTCGCGTGAGCGGTCAATCCACTCACCGTTTTGGGTCGGCAGACGCATTATGGATTCTCCCCGTAAAGCCAGGTATTGATGACAACATCCTTTTCCGTATCGCGCTCGGCGATAAACCAGGTGTTGGAAGGCGTATGGCACCACCACTCTTTTTTGACGCCGGGCGCGTTATCGCGGTTGAAAACATAATCCGCCCATTCGGCGTCACTCGCCGCCTTCGGATCGGGCATGTCGCGCACCGCGCCCCAGTAAGCAAACTCGGAAACGGGACGCGAGCCATTGATTGGGCAAGACATGAGTTTCATCGTGGGTGACTCCAAAAGGTGCAGCATGAAGAATATTTGTGCATAGTGTTAAACACATGGCGGCACATGTCAACAAGTTTGTGCAACTTTTTTTCATGTAAGTAAATTTTTTTGGGATGCTCACTTCGGAAATCTACTGTGAAACCAAACGCGCTACTCCTGCGAGGGGATCAAAAGTGGCGGGAGCATCCTGCTCTCGTTCGCGACCTGCCAGCGGGAGCAGGATGCTCCCGCCACTCCGGTTTCAATGGCATTTACGCGATTGCCCGACCCCGTGTCTTGACTTTCCTCCGCCTCGCCCTTACTGTTGCCATCTTTGCGCCGTTTTGAACTCAGCTTGCCGGCGCGTTATAAATTTCGCTAAAGCGAGGCGACG
>JAITSU010000058.1 GCA_031287525.1 Zoogloeaceae bacterium
GCATCGCCCTGGATGACAGCGGGTTCAGGACGGCCTGTCCGGGAGCGAACAGGATGCTGTCGTTGATTTCGATGGTGACGCCCCGGCTGGTCTCGATGACCCGCACCTTGCCCTGTTCGATCAAGGGCGCCATGACCTCGAGCAGTCCCCGGGCCACGTTGCGCATTTTGTCCCGGCGCTGCTGCTTTTCGATTTCCGCCTGTTTCGCTGCCTGATTTACCGCCGGCTTGGGTTTCTGTATCCTGGGGATCGGCGGGACCATCACAACCGGCAGGGGTGTCGAACTGTTGACCTCGATGTTGCGGAACGCCAGCGTCATCGAATCGCTGAGAACCCGATACTTGCCTTCGTTGACCGTGGAAAGGGCGTACATGACGACGAAGAAGGCGAACAGCAAGGTGATGAAATCCGCATAGGACACCAGCCAGCGTTCGTGGTTGTCGGGATCCTCTCTTCTTCGACGACGCGCCATGGCTAGAAAATGTATCCCTGCAAGCGGCTTTCGATGATGCGCGGATTATCGCCGTTGGCGATGCCGACCAGGCCATCGACGATCATTTCGCGCCGGACGACGAGACGGCCGATGTACGCCTTGATCTTGTTCGACATTGGCAGGAAGACCAGGTTGGCCAGGCCGACGCCGTAGATCGTCGCGACAAAGGCCACGGCGATGCCCGCCCCGAGTTTCGATGGGTCGGAAAGATTTTCCATGACGTGGATCAGTCCGAGCACCGCGCCGAGAATGCCGATCGTCGGCGAATAGCCTCCCGCAGATTCCCAGATGCGCGCGCCCATCCTGAGTTCGCGTTCGTAGGTATTGATGTCGACTTCGAGCACTTCGCGCAATCGATCCGGTTCGGCGCCGTCGACCAGCAACTGCAACCCCTTGCGCGCGAAATCATCCCTCGCCTGACCCATGATATTTTCCAGCGCCAGCAGGCCCTCGCGCCGGGAAAGTTGACTCCATCCGCTGATCTGCCTGATCAGTTGCAAGTGATCAACCGGCGGCGGAACCCAGACCCAGCGGAGCATGCGCACGCCGCGCACGAAGGTGGCATAAGGGCTCTGCAACATGACCGCCCCCAGAGTTCCGCCGAGCACGATCAACAAGGCCGTCGGCTGGAATAGCGAGCTGATGTCTCCGCCTTCGAGCACCTGTCCGCCGATGATTGCGACAAGGCCCATCAGCAGGCCGAGGATGCTGATTTTATCCATTCTATCTGACTCTCTTCCCGGTCTCGGAATCCTCAAAGAGCCGCGCACGCAAGCGGATGACGGCCTCCGAATGTATCTGGCTCACCCGCGATTCCGACACACCCATGATTTCTCCGATTTCACGCAGATTGAGATCCTGTTCATAATACAGAGACATCATCAGTTTTTCCCGCTCGGGAAGCAACTTGATTCCCTGCGCGAGCGCCTTCTTCAGGCCCCGGCCTTTCAGAATTTTGTAGGGATCCCCGTCATTGTCGGAAAAATGTCGGTCCAGGAAATCTTCACCCTCCCCATCCTCATCGGCCAGATCTTCGAGCGAGACTATCTGGTGTCCCCGTCCGTCCTGCAACATTTTCTGATACTCGGCCAGAGAGACGCCCAGCGCCGTGGCGATTTCATTCTCCGAAGGCGGACGCCCCAATGCCTGCTCAAGTCGGGAAATGGCCTGCTCAATCCGTCGTAACTCCCGGCGCAGACTGCGTGGGAGCCAGTCGTTCTCGCGCAGTCCATCGAGCATCGCGCCACGCACGCGTTGCATCGCGTAGGTTTCGAACTGTGCGCCCATCCCTGCCTCGAACCGGTCGATGGCGTCGAGCAGCCCGATCATGCCGTTCTGCACCAGATCGTCGACCTGAACGCTGTGCGGGAGACGAGCCATCAGGTGATAGGCGATACGCTTTACGAGAGGAGCGAAGCGCTGTACCAATTGATCTTTGTTGAACTGACCTGCAGCGTTGTACATGTTTCGTGTTGCTCAGGCGTAAATGGCGACCGGATTGATCTGCTTGCTTGAGTGTAACAGGTGTAGAACGAATTGTTCGAGCCCTCTGAATTCTCCGTCGGACAATCGCCAATTCAGCAGATCGTTGGCCAGAACACGGCATGCCTTTGCCGCCGGTGATTCCGGATACAAGCCGCCCACCGGTTGGCGCAACGCAGCCGCCTGCGGCATGTGTTCGTCCTGCGGAATACATCCGGCAAACTCCAGGCGCGCAAATCGTCGTCTATGCGTCACATCCGCGATGTTGCCAAAGATCGCACGACCCTCTTCCACGCCACGCACGCCGTTGACCAGCACGCGATAATTGTGCATGTCATAGCCCAGGCTCACTTTCTTGATCAGGGCGTAGGCCTCGGTGATCGATGCAGGCGTCGGCGCCATCACGATCACGGTATCGTGTGCGGCCAGCCCGAGCGGCGAAAAGCCGAGCGGATAATCGTTGGAGGTGTCGACCAGAATCACATCCGGCGGTTCGTCCAGCGCGCAAAGTCCTGCGAGCAACGCCTGACCCTGCGCTTCGTTCAACTTCCCGATCTGCCTGACCGCATCGGCTGCAGGCAACACCTGAATTCCCGGAGCGACACTCAGCAAGACATCAGCGATGGGCTTCTTGCGATCGATGACGTGCGACAGGTCATAGCGCGCGGTCGCGCCAAAGCAGGAGGCGATGTCCCTGCGTCCGGCATTCTCGTCGAAGACCAGCACAGACTTGCCTTGCTGCGCCAGACAGTCGGCGACATTGGCGACCAGCAGACTTTTCCCGGTTCCCTGACTGCCAGCGGCAAAGCTGACGACGCGCAGGCATTCACGAGCGAACAGGCGCCGTAATCCGGCCGCTTGATCGGCATATTGTTCAGACACGGCGGCCCCCGACCGCAGCAGCGCCCGGAGCGCTGGCGAACACCATCCGGGACTCGACGTCGTCCAACCGGTGCGGCGACGATTCGGGCAAATCCCTGAACGCTCGATGCATCAGGTAAACCCGGTTGGGCAGATGCAGATCCTCGGGCACGCGCTGCCCGTTGGAAACATAATGCAATGGCAGACGATGCCGGATGATCACATCCAGCGAAGGGGCCAGACTCGCCGCCTCGTCCACCTTGCTCAGGATACCCCCGGCGATATCCACTCCACCGTAGGCGCGCACGATGTCGTCCTGCGTGTCGCCGCATTTCGTGGCGTCCAACAGCAGCAAGCGATTGACCCCGCTATGCCCGAACATGGCAATCTGTTCCTCGACCATCCTGTCGCGCTGGCTCATGCCGATGGTATCGATAAGCACTATATGCATGCGACGCAGGCTGGCGAGCATCTGCTGCAAATCCTCGGCATCTTTCACCATGTAGACCGGCACGCCGAGAATCCGCCCGTAGCTCCGTAATTGCTCATGTGCGCCGATCCGATAAAAGTCCGTGGTAATCAGCGCTACCTTGTTGGCTCCATGGTTCAGCACGCAACGCGTGGCCAGCTTGGCCGTGGTGGTGGTTTTGCCGACGCCCGTCGGCCCGACCAGAGCGTAAACACCGCCGCGATTGATGATGTCGTTTTCGCTGTCGATGGTCAGCAGGGAACGATCGGCAACGGCCTTGGCCCAGCCCATCGCCTTCGCGGTATTGAGTTCCAGCGGCAGACCGGCCAGCAGTTCGCGCGCCAGCTGTGGGGAAAAACCGGCGGCCAACATCTGGCGAAGAATTTCCGCCTTGACGGGCTCGGAACGCGCTTTTTCGCCCCAGGCGACTCCGGCCAGTTGTTGTTCGACCATCTTGCGCAGGGAGCGAATCTCCTCCATGACCTCGGCGGGAATGATTTCCGCTTGCCGTGACGCTGAAACTGTTTCCGTGCGTTCGGAGCGTTCGAGACGCGGCATGGGACGCGGCGCCAGCGGCGGCGGAACATTTTCCCGCGCAACGGACCTGGTCCTGGCCGCAGGTCGCATAGCGGAAGCTGCGGCCGACAATTGCACCGTGTAGTCGTCACTTGGACGCGATACCTTTTCCTGCCTCTCTGCTGGAACGAGCATGTCCATGTCGCGCGCGGCCACCGCCATGATTTCAACCCCCTCATGAGTGGCGCGATTAGACAGGATAATGGCATCCGGACCGAGCAATTCCTTGACTTTACGCAAGGCATCCCTGGCCGACGAAGCGACGAATTTCTTGATGACGCTCATGCTTTACTCCCAATGATCGCGGTGACCTTGATGGTCTTGTTTTCCGGCACTTCCGCATGGGCCAGCACCTTGAGTTGAGATATGCCCCGTCGCAGGAAACGCGACAGTAGCGTGCGCAAATTCCCCGAAACCAGAAGCACGGCCGGTAAACCAAGCGCTTCCTGCCGCTGGGTAGCCGCCACGGTTTCGCGCACCAGCGTGTCGGCAAGACTCGGTTCGATGCTTGCTCCATCTCCGCCCCCGGAAATGGCCTGAACAAGAATGCGTTCGAGTTGCGGATCGAGCGACATGACCTGCATCTCGTCGCCCTCCGGATAAAGTTGCTGAACGATCGAACGGCCGAGCGCGATGCGTACCTGTGCGGTCAGCGCCTCCACGTCTTGCGTGCGCGGCGCCCATTCGGCCAGGGTTTCGATGATGGAACGCATGTCCCGGATGTCGATGCCTTCTTCGAGGAAATTTTGCAGTACCTTCTGCAGAACACCGAGCGGAAGAACCTTCACCAGGTCCTCGACCAGCTTGGGCATTTCCTTGGCCAGATGATCGAGCAAGGCCTGTGTCTCCTGGCGTCCGAGCAGTTCCGCCGCGTGTGACATGATCAAGTGGTTGAGATGGGTAGCCACCACGGTGCTGGGGTCAACTACGGTATAACCCAGGGCCTGCGCCTGCTCGCGCGCAGTCATGTCGATCCAGGTTGCCGGCAACCCGAAGGCCGGATCTCTGGTCACCGTCCCCGATAAAGGACCGGCTACACGTCCAGGATTGATCGCCAGCAGGCTGCCGGGGAAAGCCTCGCCTTGCCCGACCTCGACGCCCTTGAGCAGAATCCTGTAGACGTTCGGTTTCATTTCAAGGTTGTCGCGGATATGCACAGGCGATACCAGGAACCCGACTTCCTTGGCGAACTTCTTGCGGATCCCGCGAATCCGCCGCAACAATTCTCCGTCTTGTGCTTTGTCGACCAGCGGAATCAAGCGGTAGCCCACTTCCAGACCGAGCACATCGAGCGGCGCCACATCATTCCAACTCGCCTCCTGGGATTCTGCCTGGGTTGTCGCAGCGGTCGGCGGCGCTTTCTTGACCACCTGGATCGGTTTCTCAAGGGCCTGTTTCTTGAATGTCTTCCAGGACAGGAAACTCAATCCGCTGGCCAACAGCAGGAAAACGAAATTCGGCATCCCAGGGACAAGACCTAACATACCGATGATTGCGCCCGACAAGCCAAGAACCTTCGGATTGTCGAAGAGCTGCCCGATGAACTGCTCTGACAGATTCTGTCTGTCGCCGACCCGAGTCACGACCATGCCCGCCGCGATGGAAATGATCAACGCCGGGATCTGGGCCACGAGACCGTCACCAATGGTGAGCAGGGTATAGGTCCTGGCCGCCGTGGACAGATCAAGATCATACTGCAGCATCCCGACGATGAGGCCGCCGACAACATTGATCAGCATGATCAGGATACCCGCCACCGCATCGCCACGGACGAACTTGGAGGCGCCATCCATCGACCCGAAGAAATCCGCTTCTTCGGCAATCTCATCGCGGCGCCGACGCGCTTCGTCTTCGCCGATCAGACCGGCGTTGAGATCGGCGTCGATCGCCATCTGCTTGCCGGGCATTGCGTCCAGGGTAAATCGTGCGGCCACTTCGGCCACCCGGCCCGCACCTTTGGTAATGACCACGAAATTGATGATCACCAGGATGGCGAACACGACGATGCCGACCGCGTAGTTACCACCGACCAGAAAGTGACCGAAAGCATCGATGACCTGTCCGGCAGCGCCCGGACCGGTATGTCCTTCGAGCAGAACGACGCGGGTTGAGGCCACGTTGAGCGACAGGCGCAGCAAGGTGGTAATCAACAGCACCGTCGGAAAAACCGAGAAATCGAGGGGCTTCATGACATTGATCGCGACCAGCATGACGATGATCGAGATCGCGATGTTGAAGGTAAAAAACAGGTCGAGCAGGAAGGGCGGCAGCGGCAGCACCATCATCGACATGACCAGCATGATCAGCAGCGGACCGGCAAGCTGCTGCAAACCGATACGGTCGATTAAATTCTGCAGGTTTGCGCTTATGCTGGCGCTGGCGCTAGTAGCCATCTATTCCTCCAGGCGCCATGTTCGAGGGAACAGGGATGTCGCGCGGAGGGCGCGGATAGTTACCACCCTGCCGACGCCATTGGGAAAGCTGATAGACGTAGGCCAGCACCTCCGCCACGGCGGAGTAGAGCGACGCCGGAATTTCCTGGTCGATTTCGGTGTGGCGATAAAGCGCCCGGGCGAGCGGCGGCGCTTCAAGCAACGGAACACCGTGCTCGGCGCCTATCGACCGGATTTTGTGGGCAATCTCACCCATTCCCTTGGCGATCACCTTCGGCGCGCCCATACCGTTCTTGTAAGCCAGCGCCACGGCAAAATGCGTCGGATTGGTGACGATCACATCCGCTTCCGGGACCGCGCTCATCATCCGTCGGCGCGCCGCTTCGCGTTGCAAACTGCGAATCCGGCCTTTGACCTCGGGACTGCCTTCCATTTCCTTGTTTTCGCGCTTGACTTCTTCCTTGCTCATTTTCAACTTGTCATAGAACTGCCAGATCTGGAACGGGACATCGAGCGCCACGATGATCGCCATGGACAGGACAATTATCAGGAAGCTGTAATTGATCAGACGTCCTGCGTGCGCCAGTCCGGCATCAACCGACTGGCCCAGCAACATCAGAATTTCTCCGCGCTCCGACCACAGGACAGAACCCGCCACGCTGCCGATCAACGATGCTTTGGCAAGGCTTTTGACAAGTTCCAGAAGGCCCGACCAGGAAATGACTCGCGTGAGCCCCTTGAGCGGATTCAGACGCGTGATATCCGGCATCAGTGATTTTGTTGAGAAATTCCAGCTGCCGAGAAAAAACGGGGAAGAGAGCGCCGCTACGATCAGGGCCACAACGAAGGGACCAAAAGAAACCAGTGCATCGAACGAGATATCGGCAAGCCGCGTCAGCATGGATTGGGGATCGTGCAGAACTTCCCTGTCGAAACTCAGGCCACGTCTCACGATGTCCGATGTACGCTGCATCATCCAGCCTCCGAGCATCCAGAAGGTGCTTGCCGCAACCATCAATGCCAGAAAAGCGCCGATCTCACGGGAACGGAGAACCTGTCCTTCCTCGCGAGCCTGTTCCAACCGTCTTGATGAGGCAGGTTCTGTTCGTTCGACATCGCTTTCTTCGGCCATCAACAGTCCTCAATGGATTTGGGACTATTATATAAAAAAACTTTAAAAAAGAAAGAGGTATGAGACTTTATTAAGATCAATTCTACAAGTAGTGCAAGATTGCAACAACGTTTCCAAAAGACGAAAAAAAAGACAGGAAGCCAGGGCTTCCTGTCTATCTACTTGATTTTATTTGGAATTATTCAGAGAATTCGAGTGCTTTCGAACGTCCGACACCCGCATCCCGGTCAATATGAGCACTCAGGTCGGATAGTAGCTCCTTCATGTCGAGAATCAGGACGATTCGCCCGTTCGACAAGGTTGTCACACCCGCAACGCCACGCGGCCGAAAATCGTCGAGCGACTTGATCACCGCATCGTCACGCCCGGCGAAGCTGTCGACCGAGAGAATGAAACTGCGCTCCGCAGTCTGCATCAAGACACCGTATTCCGGAGCACGCACCTGCGGCCAACCCAAAAGACGTGAAAGAGCAACGACCGGCAGAATTTCGCCGCGCACGACCAGGGTTTCCTTGCCGCCCACTTCCTGCATCTTTCCTTTCTCGATAGGTAGAATCTCGCGCACCATCGAAAGCGGCAGGGCAAACGGCTGGTCGCCGAGAAGAACCAGCAGAACCGGGAGAATCGCCATCGTCAGCGGCAATGAGATGACAAACGTCGACCCCTTGCCTTGCTCGGTGTGAATCTCGACCGAGCCATTGAGCTTCTGGATGTTCGTCTTGACGACATCCATGCCAACACCCCGTCCCGACACAGCGGAAGCCTTGGTCATCGTCGAGAAGCCGGGCAGGAAAATCAGATTCAGGCTTTGGCGATCATCAAGCGTGTTGGCTTCTTCTTCCCGGATCAATCCTTTTTCGACAGCCTTGGCGCGAATGATCTCGGGATTCATTCCGTGTCCGTCATCGACGATGAGCAATACGATGTGGTCGCCTTCCTGACGGGCTTCCAAACGGACGAAACTCTTGGCAGGCTTGCCGGCAGCCAGACGCTCTTCCGGAGACTCAACGCCGTGGTCTACCGCATTGCGCACCAGATGCACCAGAGGATCAGCAAGATCTTCGATCATCGTTTTGTCGACCTCGGTTTCTTCGCCGACCAGCACCAACTCGACATCCTTGCCCAATTGACGCGCCAGGTCACGAGCAATCCGCGGATATTTCTGGAACAGACGGCCGATCGGCTGCATTCGCGTCTTCATCACCGAATTCTGCAGATCGGAAACCATCAGGTCGAGCTGGCTCACGGCCTGATCAAGCTCATGCAACGTTTCCGCATCGTTCCGCCCCGCCAGAATATCGGCACGCAGACTGGTCAAGCGGTTTTTCGTCAGGCCGATTTCACCGGACAGGTTCAAGACCTGATCCAGGCGCGCCGTATCGATGCGAATGGTCGACTCGCGCGTAGTGATTCTTTCTTCCGCACGCCGCCCGGCGGGCTGGGCCGATGCAACCATGCCGGGTTTGTCGGTCGAGCGCCGTCCCTCGGGAGGGAAATGCGGCGTCACTCCGGCCTGCGGCGCGACTTCGGCGCCAGAAGCCGCTCCGACCTGAGTGCCTGTTGCAGCCGTCGCCGGAGCGGTAACAGCGCCGTGCAATGCTTGCCAGTCCGGTCCGGATTCCGCTCCGGAAGCGGGCGCTGCCGGAGAAGATGGCGCGGGAGCCGCCGTATTGCCCGCTGCGGGCGCCGCAGCCGCGGGGGCAGCGGTTGGAACGGCGGCGACTGGAGCGGGAGTTGCACTCGCGCTTTCCTTGTTTTCCAATGCGGCACGCAGGGATTGAATCACCTCGTCCGGCGCGGGGCGCGGTTGCACACCCTGGCTAAGTTCTCCGAACATCGACCGGACGCTCTGCGTTGCCGCCATGATGGTATCCATCAATTCAGTCGACAGTTCCTTCTCGCCGTTTCTGAGCTTGTCGAACAGATTTTCGGTCAGGTGACAGAGCGTTACCAGTTCCGTCGCATTCAAAAAACCGGCTCCACCCTTGATGGTGTGAAACCCGCGGAAGATGTCGTTCAACAGACGACGGTCACCCGGATCCTTCTCCAGATCGACAAGCTTGTTGTCTACATCGGAGAGTAAGTCACTCGATTCCTGCAGGAAATCCTGCAGAAGGTCTTCCATTCCGGAAAAATCGCTCATGAAAATCTCCTAGAATCCCAAGCTATCAAGCAGATCGTCGACCTGCGCCTGACTCACCACAACATCGGAACGTCCCTCACCGTTGATAACGGGCCCGTTGAGTAAAGAGTTGACCGGTTCGGTACGCTTTTCCGTGGGGATCGTTTCAATAAGAATGCTCATTAGTTGAGTTTCATGCTCCTGAGCAATCGCTATGATTTTTTTGATGACTTGCCCGGTAAGATCCTGAAAATCCTGGGCCATCATGATTTCGAGCAATTGCTCTTTGGTCGCCGACGTCCTCTGCGGAACGGCGTTCTTGAGGAAAGCCCGAGTTTCGCTAGCCAGCAGCTTGAAGTCTTCGACCCCTATCTGGTTGGCGTACAAGGCATCCCATTTCGTGGCCAACAGCTCTGCGCCCGCTTCAAGCTCCTCCTGCATCGGACGCGCCATATCGGTAGCATTCAAAACCTTGTCCGCCGCCTGTTTTGTCAAATCTGCGATATATTTCAGGCGATCTCGCGCGTCCGGCATTTCGCTGGCCGTTTTCTCGATGAGCTTGTCGTAACCCAAGGTGCCGAGCAGGTCATGCATCTGCCGGGCCATCTGTCCGACCTGAGAAAACACCTTGTTCTGGACCGGCCATTCCCCGTTTACACTTGCATCTGCCTTGCCCGCATTGTCCACATTCTCTGCCTCACCCGCTTTCTTGCCATCGGACGCGACAGTATCGAACAGATTCTGAAGATCCTGGGAATCTTCCGTCAAATTGTTACTTTCTTGAGCCAGCTCCATCAGCGACGATTTTTTTTCGACGGCAAACGGTGGCGGAACGGGATTCGCCGTACTTTTCGCGGCGCCCACGTCTCCTGAAATACTGTCAAACAGCGCCTCAAGTTCGGCTGAATCGCCTGAAGAATTCGCGTCACCCATGTCAAACACCCATCTTGTCGAAAATCTTCTGTAATTTTTCCGAGAGCGTCGCAGCAGTAAACGGCTTTACGATATAACCGCTCGCCCCTGCCTGGGCGGCTGCGATGATATTCTCTTTCTTGGCTTCAGCAGTAATCATCAGTACCGGCAAACTCGACAATGCCGCGTCCGCGCGAATGGACTGCAACAATTGCAAGCCATCCATATTGGGCATATTCCAGTCTGTAAACACGAACTCAAAGCCGCCACCCTGCAATTTCTGCAAGGCGATAGCTCCATCCTCGGCTTCATCCACGTTGGTAAAACCCAACTCCTTGAGGAGATTTCTGACGATTCGCCGCATGGTCGAAAAATCATCGACCACCAGAATTCTCATTTTCGGATCAGCCATTTTATTCACTTGCTCCTGATATTTTTTCTATCGCTCAAGGATGGGACGCAGCGTGTCCGCCAATATTCCTGCATCAAATTTCGCCACGTAGGCATCAACGCCGACGGCCTGGCCCATAGCGCGATTCGCCTCTGACGACAAAGACGAATGCATAACCACGGGTATTCCATCAAAACGCGAATCCGCCTTGATATGCTTGGTCAGGACATAACCGTCCATTTCCGGCATTTCGGCATCGACGAGGATCAGACGCACATCATTGCGCAGACTGCCGCCGATCTGTTGCGCGTGATCGGCAAGCCCCTGCAGCCGCGTCCAGGCTTCTGCCCCGTTAACCGCTTGCTTGTACTTGACGCGCAGCCGGTCCAACACTTCGGCAATTTTCTTCCGTGCGACAACCGAGTCATCCACAAAAAAGATACCGACCTCCTCGGAAACCTGGGCTGGAGGCACATCGATGATTACCGCCTCGCCGAAAGCGTTAGACAGTATCTGCTCGACGTCCAGCAAGGAAACCAGCTTCCCGTTATCCAGTTCGGTGATCGCCGTAATCAAGCCCTGATTCGAAGAAAGAATGCTTTCCGGGGTCTTGACCCTTTCCCAGTCAACCGCAATGATTCGGTCGACCTCGTGCACCAGGAACCCGAGCGTTTTCTTGGAATATTCGGCGACCATCATGGTCTTGCCCATCTCTTTTGGTTCTTCCTGATGATCCAGAAAATTGAAGAGAGAGAGCACGGGAATCACGTTCCCACGCAAGGACACCAAACCTTCGACGCCTTTCGGCATATTCGGCGTCCTGGTGATATGCGGCGTGCGCCCCACTTCGCGAACCTTGAACACGTTGATTCCGAACGTTTCCCTCGTCCCCAGGGAAAACAGCAGGATCTCCATTTTATTGGAACCTGCCATCCGAGTTCTGGCATCAACGCTATCGAGTAAACCTTTCCTTTCAGCAAGTTCCGTTGCCATCGATATACTCCACGATATGGTTGAACATCATCCGTTCGCCTGAGCGGCCGGCGACGCTCCAAGTAAGCGCCGGGTCAGTATTTCCGCGAGCTTCATGGGCTCGAACTTGGGAACATATTCATCAACGCCGACGGATTTGCCCAACTGCTGATTGGACATCCCGGACAACGACGAATGCATGATGACCGGGACACCCGTAAAGCGGGAATCAGTCTTGATTTTCTTCGTCAGGATATAGCCATCCATTTCCGGCATTTCAACATCGGTCAACACCAAGCTCACCAGATCCGAAACTTTCTGTCCCGACGACTTGGCTTGCACGGCGACTTTCTCCAGTTCTTCCCAGGCGGCACGTCCGTTGATCGCCTCGACGTACTTTACATGCATTGCATTCAAGGTACGTTCGATCTGTTTGCGCGCCACCACGGAATCATCGGCAAAAATTACCGTCAGTGTGGGATCGTTCAACGGTTTGATATCACGGAACACGACTTCGTCGTCGTATTTGGTCGTTACCGACAGAACTTTCTCCACATCCATCATCATGACCAGACGTCCATCCGACAACTCGGTTACCGCCGTAACCAGTCCCCCCATCTCCGCCACCAACATTTCCGGCGGCACTTTCATCTGGCTCCAGTCGAGGCGCAAGATAGTATCCACACCTTCAACCAAAAAACCCTGCGTGTGCCCGGCGTATTCGGTGACGATCATGATGGAACGCGGCGAATCGGTTGTCACGCCTGCATATTTCGCCAAATCAACCACCGGAACCAAAATCCCGCGCAAACTGACCATACCCTCCACCGAATCCGGCATTTCCGGAGCAGCGGTAATGGGAGGAGTACGCATGACCTCCCGGACTTTGAAGACATTAATGCCAAAAGTCTCCCTTCGTCCAGTACTGGCACCGACGCCAAGCGTAAACATGAGGATTTCCAGCTTGTTCGTACCAGCTAACTTGGTATGCGCATCTATACTTTTTAGCAGCTCTGACATTCGTGATCCCCTTTTTGGGTCGACAACCATACAACCGACTACGCATATCTTAAACGACTAGCTGTTATTTCACCACATTCCTCATCATAAACAAAGGGACAGAAGCGGTTTTTCAGTGATATTGGAATACAAAAACGCTGCAAAAATAGAAAAACACTCCTATATGACAGCTTTCAGGCAGGATGGATAACAGCGAAAACTCTCTGCGCCAGCACATCAAGACTGGCCACCTCCTCGACCGCCCCGATCCGCGCAGCTTCCCGCGGCATTCCGTAAACAACGCAACTCGCCTCGTCCTGGCCGAAGGTTCTGGCGCCCGCTTGCCGCATGTGCAGCAAGCCGTTAGCGCCATCTTTTCCCATTCCCGTGAGGATAACTCCGAGGGCGTTGCGGCCCACCACTTTAGCCGCCGAATCGAACAATATATCAACGGAGGGCCGATGACAGTTGAACGGTGGCGTCTTGAGCAGTTCCGTCGCATATCCGGCACTCGTCTTGCGCACTTGCATATGGGAATGTCCCGGCGACAGGTAGACGGTTCCCGGAGCCAGCATTTCACCACCTTGCGCTTCGATGACGCGCGGTTTGCACAATTCGTTCAAACGCGCAGCAAAGGTCCCGGTAAAAGCTTCCGGCATGTGCTGCACAATAAGCGTCGGCGGGCAATTTGCCGGGAATCCCAGCAGAAAAGTCTTGAGCGCCTCCGTTCCGCCCGTTGATGAACCAACGAAAATGACACGGCTAATGATCGACGGCAAGCGATTTGTTTTCTTTGACACGGGCGGTTTGTTCATGTCACCGGTGCTTTTCCGCCAACTCATATACAGTTTTCCCCTGCAAATGGAACAGGTCCGAGGCATACAAAAAGCTTTCCGAATGCCCGGCAAAAAGCAATCCATTGAGGTCCATCAGCGGAGCGAATCGCTTGAGGATCTTGTATTGTGTCGGCTTATCAAAATAAATCATGATGTTACGACAAAAAATGACATCCAGTGGACCGCGCACGCTCCAATTTGGATCAAGCAGATTCAGCCGCTGAAAGCTCACCAACCGGCGTAGCTCCGGACGCACGGCAAAAGTGTCGCCACCACTCCCCGTGGTTTTTACGAAGAAACGGCTCAGGCGCTCCCGTGGCAAGCGATCCACCCGATCGCTCGCGTAAACGCCTTTCGCCGCCGTGGCGAGCACATTGGTATCCAGATCGGAGGCAAAAATCGACACAGGGACACTGAAGCTGTTGAAAGTTTCCACAACCGTCATGGCAATACTGTACGGTTCCTCGCCGGTTGATGAGGCGCAGCACCAGATTTTGATCGACGGCTTGCCTTGCAGCTTCTTCAGGTATGCGCTGAGGATGGGAAAGTGATGGGGTTCGCGGAAAAATGACGTAAGATTAGTCGTCAGGGAATTGACGAATTCCTCCCATTCGGCCTTGTCGCTCCGCTTGAGCAACGCCAGGTAGTCGCTGAAGGTTTTCATGCCCCTTTCGCGCAAACGCTTGGCCAGGCGACTATAAACCATGTCCTGTTTCGTGGGCGAAAGCATGATGCCCGCATGTTCATAGATCAGTTTGCGAACCTGCTCGAAATCGGCCAAGGTGAATGCGAACTCACGTTGGCTGCCCTCATGTTGCAGCAACGATTTCCCCCAAAGGGCATTATTTGCAATCATGCGCTACCTCTTCCATCTTTCCGACTCGCTCCCTCAACCTGGCAGGGCAGCCATCCATACTGAATCATTTCACTGCGTTTCCAGGAGCCAATGAGGACGCCGCATCGTCGGACTCTTCGACATTCACGGTGGCAAACCCATCCTCCATCAGCATAGCATCCTCAGTCCTTTTGTTCAGCACCACGATACTGATGCGCCTGTTGGAGGGGCTTAAGGGGTCGTTTTTATCGAAGAGAACCATGGACGACAAGCCGACCACCCGCAGGACCTTGTTTTCGTCCATTCCCCCCGCAATCATTTCACGCCGCGACGCATTGGCCCGGTTCGCCGACAATTCCCAGTTGGAAAAACCTCTTTCACCGCCGCCGAACTGCGCCGCATCGGTATGCCCGGCGAAGCTGACCTTGTTGGGCACGGCATTCAGCGCGTTCCCGA
This sequence comes from Zoogloeaceae bacterium, assembly GCA_031287525.1. Lineage (GTDB taxonomy): Bacteria > Pseudomonadota > Gammaproteobacteria > Burkholderiales > Rhodocyclaceae > Azovibrio. The sequence continues at coordinate 14,930 of JAITSU010000058.1, forward strand.
TGGCGCGGAGAATTTCCTTCGTGTAGGGCTTCAGCTCGGCGCTGCTGGTATCGAACATCGGACGGTTCGACTCATCGACGATCTGGATGCGCAAGCCCTCGGTCGTAACGTCCATCAATAACTGGCTCTTGAACTGGCGGAGCGTCGAATTATTATCGAACAGTTTTTCGATGCTGTCCTTGAGGTTATCGAGCGAGACTCTTTCACGCCGTTCAAATTCCTTGCGCAGTTCCGCAGTCGTTTGCCTTCTCTTCTCGGCCTCGATGTCTCCCCGCTTGACCTGTCCCGAACTGCTGGTCAGATCCCTGCCGCCGCCTTTCAGGATGCTGGTGGCGTCGCCTGCTCCGGAACCGCCGGACAGGCTCACCTTCATGGGATTCTGGAAATACTCGGCCATGCCCTTCAAATCGGCTTCGGACGTCGACGACAGCAGCCACATCAGCAGGAAAAAAGCCATCATCGCCGTCATGAAATCGGCGTAAGCCAGCTTCCACACCCCGCCATGATGTCCGGCGGCGCTTTTTTTGATGCGCTTGATAACGATCGGGCGGAGATCTTCGCTCATGCTGAATCCTTGAGGACTTACCTGCCTTTACGCGACTTGAGTTCTTCCTCAAGCTCGATAAAGCTCGGCCGATCGTTGGAAAAGAGCACCTTGCGGCCGAACTCGACCGCCACCTGCGGCGCATACCCCGACATCGAGGCCAGAAGAACCACCTTGATGACCTGATAGATTTTCGACCCTTCGTTGGCTTTCTGCCCCAATAACGAAGCGATCGGCGTCACGATGCCGTAAGAAAGCAGGATGCCCAGAAAAGTGCCGACCAGCGCGCCGCCGATCATCTTGCCGAGCACCGGCGGCGGTTCGCCGACCGAGCCCATGACGTTGACCACACCCATCACCGCGACCACGATACCGAAGGCCGGCAAACCATCGGCCGCTCCGCTCACGGCATGGCCGGGAACTTCCGCCTCGTGGTGATGCGTCTCGATCTCCATGTCCATCAGATTCTCGATTTCCAGCGCATTGAGATTGCCGCCGACCATCATGCGCAGGTAGTCGGTGATGAACTCCATGACATGATGGTCGCGGGAAATCGACGGATACTTGCTGAAGACCGGGCTGTCATGCGGGTTCTCGACATCGTTCTCGATCGACATCAAGCCTTCCTTGCGCACCTTGGCAAGCACCTCGAACAGCATGGCCAGCAAATCGACATAGGCCGCCTTGTTGTATTTGGAGCCTTTGAACAGGCTGGGCAAGGCGCCGAACGTCGATTTGATGATCTTGGGATCGTTGCTGCCGACGAAAGCGCCGAGCGTGAGACCGACGAGCGCTATATACTCCGTCGGCACCCAGAGCGCCGCCAGACTGCCATGCACCGCGTAAGTTCCGAGTGATGACGCCAGTATGATGATGTAACCGACGATAAGAAACATTCCAATCCTCCGAGTCACGCCAGTCCGGGGCGTGCGTTCTCCTGTCCGGTGTTATTGTAACGGGATGCAAGGCCACTGGAAACAGAAGAAAAGTTATTCCGAAACAGCATCTGGCGCGAATCGGATAGAATCGGCGCATTCCCTGACGATGACCGAACAGCAAGAAATGAATTACTGTACCCAGTGCGGCGCCAAAGTCGTCTTGCGCATTCCCGAAGGTGATTCGCACCTGCGCCACGTCTGCCCGCAGTGTGGCGAAATTCACTATCTCAATCCCAAACTGGTGATCGGCTGCGTCGCCGAATGGGAAGGCTGCCTGCTGCTTTGCCGACGCGCCATCGAACCGGGCTACGGACTGTGGACGCTGCCCGCCGGCTTCATGGAAAACGGCGAATCAACGGCGCAGGCCGCGCTGCGGGAAACCAGCGAGGAAGCCTGCGCGAGCGTGAGCATCGAGCAGCTCTTCGCCCTGGTCAGCATTCCGCACATCAACCAGGTGCACCTGTTCTATCGAGCGCAACTGCAAAATGCCGAGTTCGGCGCAGGCGAGGAAAGCCTGGAAACGAGTCTTTTCGACGAATCTCAGATTCCCTGGGACCGGCTGGCCTTCCGAAGCGTCGTTTTCTGCCTGAAATCGTATTTCAAGGACCGACATTCCGGCGCTTTTGGATTCCATGAAAGCACTCTTTCACCACCCTGAGGCCACCCTGACCCCTTTCAGTTTTCGAGACGGAAGGCAATCTCCAGCGGCGGCACCCGGAAATCCTTGCCTTTCAACCCCTCGGGCAAGTCGGTTTGACGAACGGCCTGGCGGAGCATTTCGAGCGCCTGATCATCAAGAATTTTTCTTCCGCTCGGACCGGTGACCGACAGAACGGGCTCAACGCTGGAGTGACGAAAATCCAGCGCGATTTCCACGGTTCCTTCCCATCCCCGCTCCCTCGCCAACGCCGGAAAACGTTTGAAGCGTCGGGCATTTTCACCCAAGGCGAACCGATACTGCCGGATTTCATCGGCACTAACGCCATCCCCCTGTCCAAACACGGCGCCGGATGAAGTTACCGGGGCGGTCGCCTGCGCCACATCACCCGAAGAATTTCCCGCCCCACTCTGGGGCGCTGCCGAAGCCGTCAGCGCGGCTTCGGCAACAAGCGGGACGGAAGCTGTCGCCGGAACAACAATGTCCTTCGGCTGTGAATCGGAAACCGCAAGTTTTCTGGCAGTGGGTTTCCGTATTTCAGGAGGAATCGGCACATCTCTGCGCCCTGATTCTTCCGGGATGGCGGCAGGCGCAGGGGAAGGAGACGCCGGAGCAAGAACCGGCGCGTTGCCGAACGTCGGTTCTTCCATGGCGGGAGCCGCAGCGGAAACTGTAGCGAGAGGCGGCGGGACGCTTTTTTCTCCAGACACAGTTCGGTTCATCGCCACCACCTCGATGGCGGCCACGGCCGGCCTATCGGCGGGTCCTGGAAGAATCCTGACCACGCCGAACAACAGGCAAGCATGCGCCAGCAGAGAAACGATCAAGGCGCGCACCAAGGTGCGCCGTGGATAAAAGTGCATCGGAAGAGAAAACCGAACCGCAAAAATCGCGGAAAAACAAGGATGAAAGTGTATATTGAGTCACGGATATTACTTCACAATCCGTTCACAATTCGAGCGACACGTCCCGGACGAGGTTTTTTCATCCGGCGTTTAGTGTTACATTGGACTTCCGATTTTGGCTACGGACTACCCGCCTGGAGCAACCCAACCGATGACCCGATATCGGAGCCTCCTTTTAGCCCGAGTGCTCATTTTTTCATACGTATCTCTGCCGCACGGCTGGCAATGGCTGTGCGCAACGCTTTGGTCATGGCCCACCTGATTCGCGATTCCGCGCCTCTCGAACTGTACGCGTGGCTGGACACCGACGCCGAGATCCCCGGCTGGGATGTCTTGTCGTCCAATCCGTTCAGCTTGCCTTTACCCGAGGACAGCTTCACCACCGTCCAGAATTATTTTGCGGAATACCACCTGGAATACTACCGACAGCGCCTGTTCAAGGATTTCCCCAGTCGCCTGCACGCGCTTCTGCTTTTTGCCACGCGCGTCGACGCCGAAAATTTCCGTGCCAAGCACCCCGCGCGGGTTTTCGGAAAAAACCTCGTTCCCGCACGCAGCCAGGGCGCCTACGTCGTCTCGTTTCACGATTCGAGCTGGCTCGACTACCTGCGTCTTCCACACAGCCTGAATCTGGCGACGCTTGACGAAGTCTCGAACTATTACTGGAAAGGCAAACTGGTCGAAGAAGTCGGCCTGATGTTCATGGACAGCCCCTGGCGTGAACCCCCCGTCATCGAGGCGCTATTCCAGGGAACGCTTGAACCCGTGACCTCTCATCAGACAGAGAACTCCGGCTGGTTGCCCGGATTCTCCTGACGATCATAAGTACGCTGGCCAGGCGCGCATCATGTCACCATTCAGCTTCGCTGGGCTTATTCGCCAATTTGGCTCCATCTCGCCAAGCTCGATTACTTGTTGCACATCGAACGTGAATTCGTCTACACCGACACGGTGAAAAATCCGGGATAATATACTTTCCTTTTCTATCCCCATACGATGATGGCAGGCAAAATCAAGGTAATGATCGTTGACGACTCCGCGCTCGTGCGCAAAGTCTTCTCCCAGGTTCTGGCGAACAATCCGGAAATCGACGTGATTGCCACCGCTGCCGATCCGCTGATTGCCCAGGAAAAGATGAAGTCGCAATGGCCGGACGTGCTGATTCTCGACATCGAGATGCCACGGATGGACGGGCTGACCTTTTTGCGTCTGCTGATGCGCGAACATCCCACGCCGACCATCATCTGTTCCCACCTCACGGTCGAAAAAAGCGCCGCCAGCGTTGAAGCCCTGGCTGCCGGCGCCATCAGCGTCATACCCAAACCCCTGAACGGGGTAAAACAGTTCCTGGAAGACAACGACAACAATCTCGTCAACGCCGTCCACATCGCCGCCGGCGCCAACCTCAAAGCGGCGTTGCCCCAGTTCCAGAGCAAAACCTTGCTCTCCCGCGCACCGGCAGCCCCGCCAACCCCGGCAATCACCCCCGCCGCCGCCGCGACGACGCGCACCCCGGCCCTCTCCGCCAATCTGCCGTTCGATCGTCCCAATTACAGCGCCGACATCATCATTCCGCCGGCCAAGTCCGGCGCCCCCCTCAGCAAGGAACCGATCATCGCCATCGGCACATCGACCGGCGGCACCCAGGCGCTGGAAGTCCTGCTCACCAAGCTGCCCGCAACCACCCTGGGCATTGTCGTCGTCCAGCACATGCCCATCAATTTCACCTCCACCTTTTGCAACCGCCTGGACGGCATGTGCCAGGTGCGGGTGAGCGAAGCCCACACCGGCGACCGCGTGCGTCAAGGCCATGTCCTGGTTGCCCCCGGCGGCAAGCACATGCTGGTCAAGCGCAGCGGCGCGCAATACACGGTGGAAGTGCTCGACGGCCCGCCGGTCAACCGCCACAAACCCTCGGTAGACGTACTGTTTCGCTCAGTGGCGCAGTGCGCTGGGCGCAATGCGCTGGGCATCATCATGACCGGCATGGGCGACGATGGCGCGCGCTGCCTGAAAGAACTGCACGACACCGGAGCCAGAACCGTCGCCCAGGACGAGGCCAGTTGCGTGGTGTTCGGAATGCCCAGGGAAGCAATCAAAATGGGCGCCGCCGATCAGGTCATCGCCCTGCCCAATATCCCCGACGCCATTGCCGCCTACTGCCGCAGCATGACTGGCCCATCCCGCTAATCCTTTCCCTTCCGCAGACGGACAAGGGGCGAGTTTTGTAGATTGAGATTGCTCCGCGTAACCCGACGAAAGTAAATAAGCGTCAAAATACGCCGCTACGCGGCTTTCTCAACCTACTAACTTACAGTTATCACAAGCCTGTTGGGCAAAACCATGCAAATTTTTCATACCAGACAATTCAAAGCGGGGAATTCTCCCGCAGTCCGCATCCCCGCTGACATGGCCTTTCCGCCCCGGACAGAACTTGTCGTTATCCGTGACGGAAACAAGATCATCGTCGAACCGAAAGCCAACAGGCTTGGGCGCGTTCCGCAAATGTTTGCCGCTCTGGGCAATCAGCACTCGGGGGAACGTCCAGAGTGGGAAAACGCCAAAAGGGATTGGTCGTGAAATACCTGTTGGACACGAACATTTGCCTCCACATGATTAAAAATGGGGGCAGTAGCTGCCTTATTTCGTCTGCGTCTTACCGCTCCAGGTCTGGTTCGTCCTTGCCCTTGAGCTTCCTGGGCGTGGAGCTTTTCCCGGCAGGATTCTTTTTTACCTTCTCATCAATGGCCTTCTCTATACCTGCCCGAATCCCGGCCAGCTTTTGAGGATTCATTCCCGGCTCTTTTTGCTGTTCTACAGGTTCCCGGCCAAGGGCTTTTTCCTGCCGTTCAATGTAGAGTTTTTCGGCTATCGTCAAGTTTTGCCGCCTTGCTTGGATGATGGCTTTCTCGTGGTCGTCGGATTTTGTTTTGTCGTAGTTCACCAGGCGGGCATTGTGTGAACGAAAGGCAATCCGTGCGCTATCCAGCGGCAAGTCACGGGAATCTCGCACCTTGGGCGGCACATGGGACGTGTCGATGTCTTCGTATCGTTTGGAGGCGTCTCGGAGAACGAAAAATAAAGCACGCTAAGCGCGCGCAGACGCTGGCGCCCAACGGTACAGCGTAGGTATGGACACGCCAAGTTTTTTGGCCACGTCCCTGGGCGGAACGCCTCTTGACAGCAGCTTTTTGGCTGATTCGATTTTGCTGCTGGTCATTTTGGGCTTGCGACCGCCCTTGCGACCAGGCTGTCGAGCGACATTCAGTCCGGCACGAGTGCGCTCAACGATCAGTTCGCGCTCCATTTCGGCGAGGCTTGCCATGACGTGGAAAAAGAACCTGCCGGACGGGGCGCCGGTGTCGAGACACGCGCATAACCGATCAACAGGGTTCGTCGTTGGCATCCTGGCGCACGGCAGGCAGTTGCCTGAGCAACTCTGGCAGCCATTTTTGTACCGTATTCCACACCATATCAAGGTCTATGTCGAAATAACCGTGGGCGATGCGGTTGCGCATGCCACGCATGTTGCGCCACGGTATTCCGGCATGCGTCTGCGCAAACCCGGCGTAGCTGTCCAAGACCTTCGTCGCCACTTCGCCGATGATGACGAGGCTCATGATGACGGCCTGTTGAGTCCGCCTGTCCTCAAGGAAGTCGTCCCTGGTCAAGCCTTCCACGAAGCCGCATGCATCGGCGGCGGCTTGCTGTATATGATCGAGGTAATCGGGCAATCGGTTCACAGCGGTTGCGCTTCTGCGAGCACCTTGGCCCGAAATTTCGGCGGCAGGTCGCCGGGAGTCAGTAAATCGACGCCAACGCCAAGCAGCGATTCCAACTCGTCTTGCAGACCGCCCAAGTCCAACAACGTCGCGCCGGGCAGCACATCAACCAGCAGATCAAGATCGCTGCCGTCCCGGTCGGCGCCATGCAACACAGAACCGAAGACGCGCGGATTCGCCGTTTGATACCGGTTTACCGCTTCGCGCACTGCGCTTCGCTTCATATCAAGCACAACGGACGGTCGCATGAACATCCTTTTCTTATCGAAACTCACTGTGATGATAGGCAATCGAAAATAGAATTTCAAAAACTATTTTCGAGAACGGCAACGCTTTGATTTCCCGCGCCACGCCGGTTGCCCTGGCGGGTTTTATCACGGGCAAACCGTTTGGATAGAGAAAGAAGGCGTTTATCCGTCATATGTTGAACCCTTTTGCTTTCAGGAACTCATCGCCGCACACTTCTTTAAGGATATAGTTTGCAGATTCGGGCATTTTTGCCAGAGCAAGCCATGCCCATGCTGCTTCTTCATCTTCGGCTTCATCTGCCAATACGGACTCACAAACATAGATGGCGTTTTGCGACATGCCGACCTTTTGTTCTTCGGTCATGTAACTACGCGGCAAAGGGCGATCAAGAGTGGTCGTGGTCATTTTTGAATCCTCCGGTCAACAAGTAAAGTATACAGCTTGTCATCGTGTTTGTTTTTCATCGCTCATTGCCTTCCCCCCACCTGACCCGCCGGATGCTGAACGTAGTCTTGCGCCGGAGCGTTCTTTTTCAAAAGCAGGGTGGCGTAGGGTTGCGTCTCACCCGAAGGGACTTCCATGCCGGGCGCGCCGACGGGCATTCCGGGGACGGCAAGACCAATGGCATCGGGTTTTTCGCGCAGCAGGCGTTTGACATCCTCAGCGGGCACATGCCCTTCCAGCGCGTAGTCGCCGACTTTCGCGCTATGGCAGGAAGCGTGTTCGTCGGAAATCCCCAGACGTTCGCGCAGAGGCGCGACATCCGCGACTTCATGCACCTTGACGGTAAAACCGGCTTTTTGCAGATGCGCCACCCATTCGCCGCAGCAGCCGCAATACGGATTTTTATAGACTTCGACCAGCGGCAGCTTGCCGGTTTGTTGGGCAAACGCGCTGCCAAACAGCGTAACGGTGAGCGCAAAAACAGCAAGAATGGCGAGGCGGGGCATGGGGTTTCTCCTGATCGGTCATGTGAAAACAATAGGGACATGCCGAAATAATGCCGGTTTCGTCGGTGACAGGGAAAGAAAAAAATCACATAAACAAATGCGCTCACGGCGCGAAGCCCTCTTCACCCTATCCAAAACGGCGACAGTGGGTTTCGACAAAGCGAAGCGCCTCCCACCCCTAGTGCGCGCTGTCATCCAGCGATTTTACATCGTCATGGATGCGCTGGTTTTCCAGATGCAGGCGGTAAATCAGGTACATGATGCCGCTGACGCAGAGACCAAAAATGACGATTGCCCAGGCAATAGGCAGCCCGACTTTGAGCATCAGGGCATATAGACCCGTCATCAGCAGGATGGAGAGATTTTCGTTGAAATTCTGCACGGCGATGGAATGTCCGGCGCCCATGAGGATGTGACCCCGATGTTGCAGCAGGGCGTTCATGGGGACGACAAAAAAGCCGGAGAGCGCGCCGATGACAATCAGGATGGCAATGGCGACTTCAAAGTTGGGCGCGAGATTCATGCTGATGACGGCAAAGCCGATGGCGACGCCCAGAGGAAGAACGCGCACCGATTTTCTCATGGTGATGAGGCGGGCGGCGAGGGTTGCGCCAATGGCCGCGCCGATGGCGACGACGCCTTGCAACATGGATGATTTGGAAAGGTTCATGCCGAGCGCGTCTCCCGCCCAGTCGATGACAATAATCTGCAAGGTGGCGGCGGCGCCCCAGAGCAGGGTGGTGGCGGCGAGCGAAATCTGCCCCAGTTTGTCGCGCCAGAGCAGGCGGACGCAATGGCTGAATTCGTGAATCAGGTAAAAGGGATTTTTTTTCAACGGCTTGTGGTCGACGCCGGTATCCGGCACGTAAAGATTGATAACGGCGGCGACGATGTACAGCAGACTGATGATGGCGACCACCATCTCGCCGGGCGTGTCGATAAAGGGCAGCGGCACGGACAGCAGAATGTTGGTGACATGCGGCGTAATCAGCATGCCGCCCAGCACAAAGCCGAGCACGCTGGCGCCGACGGTCAGCCCTTCAATCCAGCCATTCGCCACCACCAGCAGGCGGTGCGGCAGGTATTCGGTGAGGATACCGTATTTGGCAGGCGAATAGGCGGCTGCGCCCAGCCCCACCACGGCGTAGGCGATGAGGGGATGTACGCCCCAGAACATCATCACGCAGCCAAGTATCTTGATGTTGTTGCTGATGAACATCACCTTCCATTTGGGCATGGAATCCGCAAACGCGCCCACAAAAGCGGCGAGCGCCACGTAGGACACCGTAAAAAAGGTTTTCAGCAGCGGCGCGTATTCGCTGGGCGCCTGCAAATCGCGCAGCACGGAAATGGCGGCAATCAGCAGGGCGTTGTCGGCAAGCGCGGAAAAAAATTGCGCGGCCATGATGATGTAAAAGCCTAAGGGCAAGGCGTTCTCTCTTGTCGGTATGTCGGTTGCGGCAGGGCGTTCCGACTACGCCATGCGAAGGATGGGGGCGATTATAGAACAGGGATCAGGAGGCAGGGTGCGGGGATCAGAGGGAATGTGTATTTCGCGGAATTTTCCCCTTGCTTTTTGTGAGGGAGGGTTGAGGGGAGGGCGTTTGGGCGGCACAGGCGGCAATGCTGTAGAATCGCGACGGGGCAGCAAAAAGCCCCGTTAGCGGCGGGGCTTTTTGTGAAACATGCTCCTGTAAAGGAGGTGAGGCACTTGAAGCCACATACCCGCGAAAAAGGATGTTGGCAACGACTGGCAAAGCTAATCGTCAGAATCATCATAGCGATTACGCTGCTGTATTGCAAGCGTTGCTGGTCGTCACATCCTTGTAGCACCCCGTCCTGCGCCTCTGGCGCGGGACGGGCTTCCCTGTCACCTGTCACCCGCCATCTGACCCCTGACCCCCGCCACCCCATGCGCGCCGAAACTTTGCGCGGTTTTCAGGGTGCTGGCGTCTTGTCCGCCGATGGCGAAGACGGGCAGCCTTGCGTTTTCCAGCAATCCCGCGAAGGCTTCCCATCCCAGACCGGGGTGTTCGGGGTGGCTGGGGGTGGGCAGCACGGGGCCGAGCAGGGCGTAGTCGAGTTCCAGCGCGCTGGCTTGGGCAAGTTCGGCGGCGTCGTGGCAGGACGCGCCGACCCAGGGGTAATTCGGACGTTTAACGCTCTGCGTCAGCGCCTTGCTGGTCAGGTGGATGCCGTGCGCGCCAATCAGACGGGCGAGTTCGGACGCCCTGCCGCTGCCGTCTTCGTTCAACACGACGAAGGCATTTTTGGGCGTGGCAAGCGCCATGACCGAGCGGACAAAGCCTTGTCGCTTGGCGTCGGGCAGGTCGTGTTCGCGGATTTGAACGCAGCGCAAGCCTTGTTCCAGCGCCTTTTCCAGACGTTCGAGTTCGGCGCGAACGCCGTTTTTCGACGCCTGAGTGATGCCCATGCGGGTGGGCAGGGCGAGCGCCTTCAGGATGGGCAGATTGGCGGGCAGCATGGGGGCGAGTTTGCAGGGACCGTCGGTGTTCAGCCAGCACACCGCGCTGTGCTCAAGGGGCGCGCTGACGCCGATTTCGCCTTCCCAGGCGGTGACGCGCCAGAAGCGGATATGCACACGCGCGTGCGGATAGTCGAAATCGCGGACAAGCCACGGGCTGGCTTCGGTGACGCGAATGCCGAGTTCTTCCCGCAATTCGCGCGCGAGCGCCTCGCGGGGCGTTTCGCCCGCTTCAATCTTGCCGCCGGGAAATTCCCAGTAACCGGCGTAAGCCTTGCCTTCGGGACGGCAGGCCAGCACAAAATGCTGTTCGTCGCCGCTCATCAGCACGGCGGCGACGACTTCGACATCAGGAATGTCGGGACTGGATGTATTCATGATGATGATGTCTTGCGTGTTTTGGCGTTTTGTTTGGCGTTCTGCCCCGCGTAATCGCGGGCGAATTGCCAGGCGACGCGACCGCTGCGTGAACCGCGACTTAACGCCCAGTTGAGCGCGTCGCGGGAGGCTTCGGCGATGGCTTTCGGGCTGAATCCGAATCCAGCCAGCCAGTGCGCGGCGATGGCGAGGTAGGCGTCCTGGTCGAAGGGGTAGAAAGAAATCCACAAGCCGAAACGCTCGGAAAGCGACACTTTTTCTTCCACCGCTTCGCCCGGATGAATTTCGCCGTTGTCGGCGCGGGCGTTTTCCAGATTGTCCGCGAAATAGTCGGGCATCAGGTGGCGACGGTTGGAAGTCGCGTAGATGAGCGCATTGTCCGGCGGCGCGGCGATGGAGCCGTCGAGCGCGGATTTCAATGCCTTGTAAGCGTTTTCACCCGCCTCAAAAGAAAGATCGTCGCAGAACACCAGAAATTTCTCCGGGCGTTCGGCAATCAGGTCGATGATTTCGGCGAGGTCGGTCAAATCTTCCTTGTCGACTTCAATCAGTCGCAAGCCCTGCCCCGCAAACTCATTTAACAACGCCTTGATGAGCGAGGATTTGCCAGAACCGCGCGTGCCGGTGAGCAGCACGTTGTTGGCGGGTTTGCCCTCCACAAACTGGCGGGTGTTGGCGACGACACGCGCCTTTTGCTCGTCGATGCCGGTCAAATCGGCAAGGCGGATGGGGTGCAGGTAGCGCACCGGCGCGAGCGCGCCACGCCCCTGCCGGACTTTCCAGCGGCAGGCGATGACACGCGTCCAGTCTGGCAAGACAGCGGGCGGCGGCAGTTGCGCCTCAACGCGAGCGAGCAGGGATTCGGCGCGTTGCAGCAGGTGGTCGAAGCGTTCAAGTTGCGCTAAAGAAGAAGTCGGGGGCATGGCAGAGGTTATACTTGTTCCAGACACTTCAATCTAGCCATAACTCATGCAAAAAAGCCAATGCTTCCGCAAAAAAATTTTCGTCATTTGCGCTGCCCTGTCGCTTGTCGCCTGCGCCCTGCCCTTGCGCGAGGATGCGCCGGAAGTTCCGGTCGACACATCCGCCAACGTCTGCCCCGCGCCGCAGACGGCAAGCTGTCCGGTTTGTCCGGTATGCCCCGTCGCTGTTTCGCCCACAGCGCCGCTGCCGCCGCGTCTGGAAGCTGCGACCTGGGCTGATTTGCCGGGCTGGAATGAAGACACGCTCGCCGCCGCCTTGCAAGGTTTTCTGGCTTCCTGCAAGGGGCTGTCGGGCAAGTCGCACGGCGCGGCATGGCTGGAGGTCTGCCAGCTTGCCAAGACGACCAGGGGCGACGAAGCCAGCGCGCGCCGCTTTTTCGAGGAAAATTTCACGCCTCATGCCGTCGTCGAAGCGGACGGTCGCGCAGAAGGCATGGTGACAGGTTATTACGAACCCTTGATTCGCGGCAGCCGCAAGCGGGACGCCAGAAACCAGACGCCGGTATTGGGCGTGCCTGACGACATGCTGACGATTGAGCTTGGCGAGTTGTATCCTGAATTGCAACACAAGCGGGTACGCGGGCGCATCGTGGGCAACAAGGTTGTGCCGTATTGGAGTCGCGCCGAAATCGAGGCGCAGCCGAACGGCAAAACGCCGGGTAAGGCGTTGTTCTGGGTGGAAGACCCGATTGAATTTTTCTTTCTGCAAACCCAGGGTTCGGGACGGGTGGAATTGCCCGACGGCAGCCTCGCCCGCATCGGCTACGCTGACCAGAACGGGCATCCGTTCCAGTCCATCGGTCGCGTGCTCATCGAGCGGGGCGAATTGAAGCTGGAAGAAGCGTCGATGCAGGGCATACAGGCATGGGCAAGAGCGCATCCCGCCGAATTGCGCGCGCTTTTGGATAAAAATCCCAGTTACGTGTTTTTCCGCGAATTGCCGGATAACGGCGCGGATATTGGCCCCATCGGCGCGTTGGGCGTGCCCCTGACGCCGGAACGCAGCATTGCCGTGGACGCCCGCTATATTCCCCTGGGTGCGCCGGTATGGTTGGCGACCACCCGCCCCAACAGCAGCGCCCCCTTGAACCGCCTGACGCTGGCGCAAGACACCGGCGGCGCCATCAAGGGCGGCGTGCGCGCCGACTTTTTCTGGGGCTTCGGCAAAGAAGCCGGACAACACGCCGGACGGATGAAACAACGGGGAAAGATGTGGGTGCTTTTGCCGGGAATCAGGTGACAGATATCAGGGATCAGGAAATACCGGCGGCTTCGCCGCCGCAAATTGCTGTCACCTGCTACCTGCTACCTGCTCACCTATCACGGAGCCGATTACCGCGCCCGCCGCCGTCGTCACCAGTCGACCATTGCCGCCGCCGAAGCGACTGCCGATGACGCCACCGGCAACCGCGCCGATGACCTGCGCGGCGCTTAAGCCACTCTGGACGTTTTCTGCGGGTCGTTCAGGTGGCAAAGGCTGCGGCAAGGGTTGCGGCTGCGGCGCTTGCTGGATGATGACGGGCGGCGGGGCGCTTTCATACACGACCTGAGGCGCGCCATAGTCGTAAACCGGCGTGGGGTAGATGACAGGTTGCTGATACACCACCATCGGCGCGCGATACACCACCAGCGGGGCGGCAATGGTAACAGCAACGTGGCGTTGCGGAGCATGGCGCGTGATGACCACGGGCGGTCTTTGCGCGTGAAAACCTTGCGGCGGGGCGCGATACGTTTGCTGCTTTTGCTGCGGCGCATGGCGGGAATGTCCTGAATGTCTGGAGTGTCCATCCGCCAGCGCGTCCGCGCTGAATCCGAGGCAGAGGACGAGGGAAAACAGGGAGCAGGCTGGCACGGTTTTCATGGTGTTCTCCATAGGATACGACTCTCCACCTGAAAAAATCCCCCACCGCCAGGGTGACAGGCGGCGGGGGTGAAATCTCGAAGGGGCTTCGAGAGGAGGGGGAATCGATGTCTGTACTTTACGGAAAAATCGGGGGGAAAGGTGTCAGCGTTCGTTGCACGCTTGTAAGGAAATGTTAAGTTCAGGGATCAGGGGGCAGGTGTCAGGTAACAGGGGTTTCCGGCGGCTTCGCCGCCGCAAATTACTGTCACCTGTCACCTGTCACCTGTCACCTGCTACCTGATACCTGACAATCACCTTTCGCAGCACAAAACTGCTATGCACGCCGGTTACGCCGGGGATGCGGGTGATGTTATCGAGCAGCAGGGCGCGGTAGCTTTCCATGTCGGCAACCACGACTTTCAACTGGTAATCCGCGTCCTGTCCGGTGATCAGCAGACATTCGAGAATTTCGGGGATTTCCCGTATCGCGCTTTCAAAGCCCGCAAAACGCTCCGGCGTGTGCGCGTCCATTGAGATGTGAATCAGCGCCATCAGGCTAAACCCCAGTTTTTGCGCGTCCAGCAGGGCGTGATAACCGAGAATTACGCCGGAATCTTCCAGCGCGCGCACCCGCCGCAGACAGGGCGAAGGCGACAAACCGACGCGCTCCGCCAAATCCTGATTGCTGATGCGCCCTTCTTCTTGCAGGATGTTCAGAATTTCACGGTCATAGCGGTCAAGCATGGCATCCTCCTGTTTTGGTAATAATAGCAATATTATTTCTATATCCGCACATAAAAAGCAATTTTATTCTGAATCAAGGCGATTTCAGGGGGTAAAACGCAAGCACCTTGTTGGTCTTTTTCCGTACCATCTGTATCTATGACACATCCCCCAGGAGATTCTCCATGCAATCGCCCGCCGCCCCCAAATACCATCCCTTTCCACCTGTCGCCATGAGCGAACGCCATTGGCCGGAGGCGCGGCTGACCCGCCCGCCCATGTGGATGAGCACCGACCTGCGCGACGGCAATCAGGCGCTTTTTGAGCCGATGAATGGCGAGCGGAAATTGCGCTTTTTCAAAATGCTCTGCGCCATCGGCGTCAAGGAAATCGAGGTCGCCTTTCCCGCCGCCTCGCAAACGGATTTTGATTTCACACGCGAACTGATTACCGGCGGTCACATTCCCGATGATGTGGCCATCGAGGTCTTGACCCAGGCGCGTCCCGCCCTGATTGAGCGTACCTTTGCCGCCATAGTCGGCGCGAAACGCGCCATCGTGCATTTGTATACAGCGACTTCCGCGCCCTTTCGGGAAATGGTGTTCGGCATGAGCAAGACAGAACTCATCGAAATGACCCTCGCTTCCGTCCGCCACATCAAGGCATGCGCCAAAAAAATGCCGCAGACGCAAATTACCCTTGAATACAGCCCGGAAACCTTCACCGCCACCGAACTCCCCTTCGCGCTGGAAATCTGCGACGCCGTGACCGCCGCCTGGGGCGCGAACACGGATAACAAGGTGATTCTCAACCTGCCCACCACAGTGGAGATGGCGACGCCCAACATCTACGCCGACCAGATTGAATGGATGCACACGCGCCTCGCCCGCCGCGAGGGCATCATTTTGAGTCTGCATCCGCACAACGACCGGGGTACTGCCGTCGCCGCCGCCGAATTCGGACTCATGGCGGGCGCTGACCGCGTGGAAGGCTGTCTGTTCGGCAACGGCGAGCGCACCGGCAATGTCGATCTCGTCACCCTCGCGCTCAACCTCTACACCCAGGGCGTCGAGCCGAATCTTGATTTTTCCGACATCAACGCCGTCGCGCGTACCTTTGAAGCCTGCACCGGCTTGCCCATCCACCCGCGCCACCCTTATGTCGGCGACCTCGTATTCACCGCCTTTTCCGGCTCGCATCAGGACGCCATCAAAAAAGGCATGACCGCGAGACGGGAGCGCCACAGCCCGACATGGAACGTCCCCTACCTGCCCATTGACCCGGCGGATGTGGGGCGCAGCTACGATTCCCTGATTCGCGTCAACAGTCAGTCCGGCAAGGGCGGCATCGCCTGGCTGATGGAATCCGAATACGGCATTGTGCTGCCGCGCCGCCTGCTGGTCGAATTTTCCGGCATCGTGCAGCGACAGATGGATGACATCGGGCGGGAAATGAGCGCCGCCGACCTCTGGCGTTTATTCTCCGCCGCCTATCTGGAAACGGAAACGAAGCCGGACGCGCCCCTCGTCTACCAAGGACATCAACTCGACGCCGACGGCAAAGGCATCGCGCTGGATGTGACCTGCGCGGGCGAGCAAAAACACCTCACGGGGCAAGGCAACGGTCCCATCGACGCCGCCATTCACGCCCTGGCGAGCATCGGCATTCACGCGCAGGTGGCAAGTTTCGAGGAACGCGCCACCCGCCCCAGTCAACACGGCGAAGCCAGCGCCGCCGCCTTTATGGAAGTGCGGATTCTGGCGGATGGTGAATGCAACGGGCAAAGCTACGGCGTCGGGCTGGACGAGAACATTGTGACCGCTTCGTTGAAGGCGTTGGTGAGTGGGGTGAATCGGCGGCGGAAGGCAAAATAATCCCCTCGCTCCTTGCGGGAGAAGGAAAACGGCGCGGGATTGATTCATCGTCTCGCAATGTGAGCGGAATATGACGCGAAATGCCATGAAAATCACGGGAAAAGTCATCTTGCCGCCCCTCTGCTTTTGTATTAACGTAGCGCGATTTTCTGCCCTGTCCCATTTTCCGCCCCCCCGACTCCGCAAGCTGCGCTTCGGCGCGTCATGAGGCGTTTTTTTCCTGTGGTTCTCCCGCTGCCCTTTTCATAACATGCACGCTCTGGAAATTCCTTTAACCGCTGAGTTGGAACGCCTTGCCGCCGCCGGTCTGACGCGCCATCGGCAGCGGCTGGATTCGCCCTGCGGGACGCGCGCGGTGGTTGAGGGACGCGCGATGCTGGCGTTTGCCAGTAACGATTATCTGGGGCTGGCGGCGCATCCTGAGATTGCGCGGGCGTTGGCGGATGGAGCGTTGACCTGGGGCGCGGGGAGTGGGGCTTCGCATCTGGTCAGCGGGCATCTGCGCCCGCACGCGGCGCTGGAAACACGTCTCGCGGCTTTTACCGGCTTTGCCCGTTGCCTGACGTTTTCTACCGGCTATCTCGCCAATCTGGCGGTGACGCCTACGCTGGCGGCGGGGCGCGATGACGCGATTTTTGCCGACCGGCTGAACCATGCTTCCCTGATTGACGCGGCGCAACTTTCCCGCGCCGGGCATCATCGCTATCCGCACGGCGATATGGCGACGCTGGAACGGCTGCTTGCCGCAAGCACTGCCAAGACCAAGGTTATCGTCAGCGACGCGGTGTTCAGCATGGATGGCGACCTCGCGCCGCTTCCCGAATTGTTCGCGCTGGCGGAACGCTTCGATGCCTGGCTGGTCATTGACGACGCGCACGGGTTTGGCGTGCTGGGCGAAGAAGGTCGGGGCAGCCTCGCGCATTGCGGCGTGGTTTCCACGCAAACCCCTGCCCATCCCCGCATTTTGCTCATGGGTACATTAGGCAAGGCGGCTGGCGTGGGCGGCGCGTTTGTCGCGGGTTCTGAAATCGCCATCGAATATCTGTCGCAAAAAGCGCGCAGCTACATTTTCACCACCGCGCAGCCGCCTGCCGTCGCTATCGCCCTGATCAAGAGTCTGGAACTGCTGCAAGCGGGCGACGAGCGCCGCGCCCATTTGCAAAGCCTGATCCGGCAGTTGCAGGCGGGTTGCGCCGACCTGCCCTGGCAACTTCTGCCTTCGCAGACGGCCATTCAGCCCTTGATGGTGGGCGACAACGAGAAGGCGCTCGCGCTCTCCCAATCGCTCTGGGAGCGCGGTTTGTGGGTCGCCGCCATTCGCCCGCCCACCGTGCCTGCCGGAACGGCGCGGCTACGCATCTCGCTTTCCGCCGCGCACACGCATGATGACGTGGCGGCATTGATTGCTGCCTTGCAGGCGTTGGCATGAGCCAAAACATCCCCAACATTTTTCTCCCCGGCTGGGGATTCGGCTCTGCCCCGTTGAATCTCGCGCTGGCAGGCAGTGATTGGCAATGCGTGGATTTGCCGGGTTGCGGCGAGGATAGCGGCGCGCTCCCTGCCAGCTTCGCGGCAGCGGTTGAAGCCTTGCTGCAAAAACTCCCGCCTGTTTGTCGTCTGGGCGGCTGGTCTTTGGGCGGCATGTTGGCGCTCGCCTGCGCCCAAGCCGCGCCGGAGCGCGTCAAGGGGCTTACCCTCACTGGCTGCACCCCCAGTTTCATCCAGCGGGAAGGCTGGGAATGGGGGCGTCCGCCTGCCGAACTCAAAGCCTTCATGGGCAAAATCCGGCAGGATTTCGCCGCCATTCTGCCCCGCTTTACCGGCAGCTTTTGTCGGGGCGACAGCGACGCGAACGCCGCCCACTGGCTGTTGCAACACGCTTCCCCCATGTCGCAAGCCGCGCTGGACGCGGGTCTCATCTGGCTGTTTGAAGCCGATTTGCGCGCTGGCTTACAAGGCGTATCCTGTCCCGTTGTGTTGGTGCACGGAGAAAACGACCCCCTGACGCCCGTCGCCGCCGCGCGCTGGCTTGCTGAACATCTGCCCGACGCCACGCTGCGCGTTATTCCTGGCAAGGCGCACGCGCCCTTTGCGCCCGTTGTATCCGCTACCTCTGACGTAGCTGCCGCTCTCCAGTTTTTACGAGAATGCCCCCCGTTATGAAGACTCTCCGCGCCTCTCCTCTCGTTCAGCCTTCCCTGCCCTCGAAACGGGTGGTGCGGCAGAGCTTTAACAAAGCCGCCAGCACCTACGATGGCGCGGCGAGAGCGCAACGCTGGGTCAGCGCCCGGCTGGTGGGCGGATTGCCGCCTACGCTGATTCCCGCCATCATCCTCGACGCCGGTTGCGGCACGGGCTTCGGGCTGGAAATGCTGGGACTGCGTTTTCCCGCCGCGCGGCGCATCGCGCTGGATTTCTCCCCCGCCATGCTCTCGCACATCAAACAACTGGAATACGGCGTTTGCGGCGACATCGAACGCATCCCCCTGAAAGATGAGGTGGCGGGGTTGTACTGGTCGAATCTCACCGCCCAATGGTGCGACCTTTACGCCCTGAGCCGCGAAGCCTGGCGGGTACTCTGGCAGGACGGCACGCTCGCCATTTCCAGCCTCACGCACGGCACTTTCCACGAACTCGAAGAAACCTTTGCCCAGGTTGACGACTATCGCCACGTCCTGCCCTTCCAGAGCGAGGCAGACTGGCGCGCCGCCCTCGAACAGGCGGGATTCCGCAATATCCAGATTCACACCGAAACCTGCGTCGCCCACTACCACGATTTACGCAGCCTCCTGAAAGCCATCAAATCCATCGGCGCCAACCAGCTGGGCGCTTACCGCCGCCCCAATCTGATGGGGAAGAAGGCGTGGATGAAACTGGAATCCCTCTACGAAACCCGCCGCACCGCGCGTGGGCTGCCCATCACCTATCAAGCCATCATCTGCTACGCGAGCAAGTGACGAAGCAATGGCAAAAGCATTTTTCATCACTGGCACCGACACCGAAGTCGGCAAAACCTACGCCACCTGCGCCCTGCTCCACCGGATAAGGCAGGCAGGACTGACGGCGGCGGGATTAAAAGCCGTCGCGGCGGGCGTCGACGCGGACGGCAAAAACGAAGATGTCGAAGCCTTGCGCGCCGCGTCCAGCCCCGAACTCACCCTGCCGGAGCGCATCCGCAACCCCTACCGCTTCGCCCCCGCCATCGCCCCGCACATCGCCGCGCAGGAAGCCGGAGTGAAGATTGAATTCGCCGTCATCAAAACCGCCGCGCAACAAGCCATGCAACAAGCCGACGTGGTACTGCTGGAAGGCGCGGGCGGCTTTCGCATCCCACTGGGAACGGATGGCGACAGCGCAGATTTGGCGCAAAAACTGGGGCTGCCCGTGATTCTCGTCGTCGGTATGCGCCTGGGCTGCCTCAACCACGCCCTGCTCACCGCCGAAGCCATCCTCGCCCGCCAGATTCCGCTCGCGGGCTGGATTGCCAACAGCATTCTGCCGGACATGCCCTTCTACGCCGAAAACCTCGCCACCCTGAAAACCCTCATCCCCGCGCCACTGTTGGGCGTCATTCCGCACGCCTTGCCTGGCGGCGTGGAAGAAGCGGCGCGAGGCTTGGCGTTTTTCGGGTCAGAAATCCGAAATCCAGAATGCAACAGGGGCGGCTCGTGAGCCGCCCCTGTCTTGTACCTCAACTTATCCCTCAAAAACCCGAAACTTAAATGTCCTGCGTTTTGCTGCGCTTGATGGCGTCGCGCACAGCGCGTTCGGAGGCGCTCAGGCTTTTGTCTTCTGGCGCGGACTTGGGCGTGGGCTGCACTGCCGCGCCGAAGGCGGTCAGGGCTTCGCTCCACGGCACAAAGGCTTTCAGGGAAGCCTGCGCCGCTTCGTTCAGACCGGCGAACGGGTTGTTATTCGCGTCCAGAGAAAGCCAGGGGGTGAAAAGGGCGTTCCATGCATCAGGAGAAAACGCGGAGAGGGGGTCAAATGGTTTGTTCCCACTGCTCCCGCCTTTTGCGCCGGCATCGGGGAGATTCGGTGCCCATAAACGCGCGATGTCCTGCAAGGAACGTTGATAGTATTCGAGGTAATTTAGCCACAATGATGAAAAATCCTGCATGATATTCTCCCCCCTGCATCTTTGTTGAAAGGATACAGCCTAACACATCTGGTTTATTTGCGGGCGCGAAAGAATGTAATGATGACGGTAAAATGCGCTGCCTAGCCCGCTACCGTCATGCCTTCAATCAGGATTGAACCGGTCTGGCGCGAGCCGCGCATTTCTACGTCATTACCAATGGCGCGGATGTTTCTGAACATGTCGCGCAAATTACCCGCGATGGTGATTTCTTCAACCGGATGCGCGATTTCGCCGTTTTCCACCCAGAAGCCCGCCGCGCCGCGCGAATAATCGCCGGTGACATAATTCACGCCATGCCCCAACAATTCCGTGACCAGCAGCCCGCGCCCCATCCGGCGCACGAGAGCAGAGAGGTCGCCAGCGTCGGTTGTGTCATTATCGCCGGATTGCAGAATCAGGTTATGGCTGCCGCCTGCGTTGGCGGTGGTGGGCAAGCCCAGTTTGCGACCGGAATAGACGCCGAGAAAATAGCCTTGCAGTACCCCGTTCCGCACCACTTCACGCGCGCGGGTTCGCACGCCTTCATTGTCGAAGGGGACACTGGCGAGACCGGCGGGCAGGTGCGGGCGTTCGCCCAGATTGAAAAATTCGGGGAACAGTTGTTGCCCCAACTGGTCGACCAGAAAGCTGGCTTTGCGATACAGCGCGCCGCCAGACGCGGCCTGTACGAAATGTCCCAACAAGCCGGAAGCCAGCGGCGCTTCAAAGAGTACGGGGAAGCTGCCCGTGCCGATTTTTTTCGCGCCCAGACGAGCGACGGCGCGCTCTGCGGCTTTCGCGCCGATGTTTTCGGGCGTCTCCAGCGCGCTGGCGTTGCGGTGGGTGCTGTACCAGTCATCGCGCTGCATGGCGTCGGCGCGACCCGCGATGACGGAGCAGGCGATGTAGTGCCGCGAGGTCGGATAGCCGCCCATGAAACCCAATGAATTGGCAGTCACAAACTGCGCCTGCTGGCTGGAAACGCTGCCGCCTTCAGAATTGTTGATGCGTTTGTCCGCCGCAAAAGCGGCAGCTTCGGCACGGCGGGCAATAGCGATGGCGTCTTCAGTCGATAAATTCCAGGGGTGGTAAAGGTCAAGGTCGGGCTGCTCGCCTAACGCCAGCAATTCCACTTCCGGCAAGCCGGAGCAAGGGTCTTCGGCAGTGAAGCGGGCGATGGCGAGCGCCGCTTCCACCGTTTCGCGCACGGCGCGGAGCGAAAAATCCGAAGTGCTGGCGTAGCCCCGACGCTGACCCAGATAGACGCTGACGGAAAGCCCCTTGTCGCGGTTGTATTCGATGGTTTCCACTTCGCCGCAACGCACCGACACCGACTGCCCGAAATCTTCGGAAACATCCACTTCCGCCGCCGTCGCGCCCATTTTTCTGGCGTGCGCGAGCACATCCGCCGCCAGTTGTTGCAGGGTGGGAAAAGAATGGGAAAACTGTTTGTCCGCCATGAAAGAACGTCGCCAAAATCCAAAAGGTCGCTATCATAGCAGCCCCTTTGCCCTCTCGCGCCTGAACGATGCTGAAACCTCACCGCAACAATCCGAACGCCCGCCCTGTCGATACGCCGGACGCAGATGACCGCCCCTCCAAAACCCAGGTCAAAGCCGCGATGCAGGAATTGCAGGACGTGGGCTACGCGCTGACGCAGCTTTCCCGCGACCAGTTGAAGCGCATGGCGCTGGATGAAGACCTGCTCGCCGCCGTGCTGGAATATCAGCGCATCCCGAAATTCGAGGCGCAGCGTCGTCAGTTGCAATACATCGGCAAGCTCATGCGCGCTCTGGAAGTCGAACCCATCCGCGCTGCCCTGGCGATGGCGCGCGGCGAATCCGCCGCCGAAATCGCCCGCCTGCACCGTCTGGAAAATCTGCGCCAACACCTGCTCGACGACGAAGCCGCCGCTCTCGCGGAAATCGCCAGCGAATTCCCCGCCGCCGACCTGACCCGTCTGCGCCAGTTGCGCCGCGCCGCCTTGAAGGAACAGACAGAACAAAAACCGCCACGCCAGTTTCGGGCGTTGTTTCAGGTGTTGAAGGAATTGCTGCCGGATGAACAGGCGGCGGAATGATTCGCGCGGTTAAATTTCAAAACCCCGCAGGTCGGGTTACGCTTTCGGCTTACCCAGGCTATGCGCTTCCCTTGAAACAACCAACATCGTCGCTATGCAAAAAACAATACCCGATACACGCAACAATATCCTGTACACGAAAGTTCCTTCATCTCCAAAGATAAAAGACACCGTAAAATAAAATAAAAAAACAGTTGCCGCAAAAAATGTAAATTTATGTCTTGTTTTAACCCATAAAAAATACGCTGTTACCAGTGTCATTATTATCGCAGAACCAATAACCATATTGTAAATCATGTCAAAGCGCATGGAATGCATAACATAAATACAATGTGTGTACAAAATACACGCGCCCAGCACAAACCAAAGCAATGACAATAATTTCATGACATCAACCCTTTCGATGGATGACACATGTGAGCTTCTTGCAAAAACAGGCGTAGCGCCCCTTACGCCCAATCTTCAACCTTCAATCCCCGCACACGGGCGAATTCTCTGGTGTTGTGGGTCACGAGCGTCACGCCAACGCTGATGGCGTGGGCGGCAATCCAGAGGTCGTTATTTCCAATGGGCAGCCCGTCACCTTCCAGTCCGGCGCGAATTTCTCCATAAGCCTTGCCGCAACCCGATGACATCGGCAAAACCGGTATCAATAAAGAAAAATCTTCCAACGCGGCAAGCGTCTTTTCCCGCTGCTGGCTTTTTGCCGCGCCATAAAGCAGTTCGCCCCAGGTAATCAGGGAAATCACCGCCTCGCCATATTTGAGCTTCTGGAATCGTTCCAGAACATGCGCTGGTTTCTGGCGCTGGATATAAATGCAAATGTTGGTATCCAGCATGAAAAGCGGGCGCGACATTACAGCGATTCCCTTTTTTGCGGTACGGTATCCCCGCGCACAGAAAGAAAGTCGTCCGGCAATTCGCTCAATAATTCAAATGCGCGCGCCAGATTACGCGGCGGCTCACAAAGGACAATTTCCTTGCCGCGACGAAAAATCGTCAGTTCCGCGCAATCCACGCGAAACGCTCTGGGCAACCGAACCGCCTGACTGTTGCCGGATGTGAAAACACGCGCCATTGTCATGTTGGACTCCTGCTGATTGTATATACTTAAAGTATATATATCAAACCCGAACAGAGCAAGCGTCATCCTTTGTGTTTCAATCCTTCTTCTGTGCCGCGACGGTCGCATGGAAAGTGGCGACTTCGTAATCGCTGCCGCGTTCCAGCAGTTTGAGCGGGGTAAGGAAGATACGGCGACGGTTGTAGTCGAATTCCAGACTTTCCTTGGCGTTGAAGGTGCCGCGCGGCAGGATGAAGCGGATGTCGCCCTTGGGGTCGTCATCCTGCAACCATAGCGCCGGACTGCCCGGCGTGGCGGGAGCGTCGGGCGTGTCTGCCCTGGGGCGCACGTCGACGCTGGCGATGCGTTTGGAGAGGGTTTCGATACCGACTTGCGCTTCGTTGTCGGAAATCCGTTGGTAGCGGCGCACCACGCCGACCAGCCAGTTGCCTTCGCCGCCCGGTTGCATGACCAGTAGCGCGCCGACGCGAATCCAGTCGCTTTGCAGATCCTTGACGACAACGCCGAACCCCCCCTGACTGACGTTCTCCACAATCCAGCTTTCCAGCGGCAACCCGGAAGGCTTGCCGCCGAATTCGGGGGAAACCATCACAATGGCATTAACCAGTCCCGGCAGCACCACCATCTGGTGTTTGACATGATGCCGTTCGTGCTGACGTTGCGGCGGCGTGGGCGCCCAGTAAGCAATAAGGTGTTCAATGACGGACAACAGGGTTGGCGTCGTGACGGCTTCGCCCTGACTGACCCATGTGGGGACGCTGCCGCCCCGGCTGATTTCCTGTTCCAGCACGCGCAGGCGGATTTGCGCTTCACCGGGGTGGAAAAAGCGCAGGGTCTGTGTCATGTCTTTGGGCAGTTGCGCCAGCCGCAAGGGGGGGATGGCTTTGCCGGCATCCGCCCACCAGACGCTTTGCGGGCTGCTCTCGGCAGAAAAGACAAAATCCGGTTGCAAATGGGCAATCAGGCGATCCGACAGTTCGATTTCCAGCGGCAGCAGGTTGTTGAGCGACGACGCCTGAAAGAACAGCACACGCAGGTATTCCGCCAGCGATGAGGTCACGCCGCCCTGAGCGGGATAGATGGGCAGGGTCTTCCTCACGTTGCCTTCCTGCTCCATCAGCAGATAACTTTTGCCCAGACGCGCCCAATAGTCGTTGGGAATCGCGCCATAGTTAAAACTTTCCCATTTGATGACCGCGCCCAGCGCGGCGATGGCGCGCGTCGCCACCAGCGGCAGGTCGGGTTTCAACTGTTCGCTGCTGTTGTCCTTGCGTCCGGCGCTGTCCAGACAGCGGTGGTATTGCTCGGCAATCCGGTACCAGAACCCGTGGATGATGTCCCACAGGCGGGCTTCCTCAATTTTGACCAGACGCGGCGTGTACAGGTATTCCTGCGTCAGCGCCCTGACGCGCGATTGCGCCGCTTCGTCCAGCGCGTTCACGATTCCAAAGCGCGTAATTCCATCCAGATCCACTTTGCTACAGGCGTTCAACCACTCCATGATGCCCTCAACGGCGCGATACGCATCCGTGGGCAGCGTAGACAGAAAACGTTGCAACTCATTGGGATTGAGCAGCGAAATACTGGGCTTGTCCGGGTTTTCGTTGGTTTCGTGGGTAGACATAGCAGCGACGAAGAAAAAAAAGTTGAGTAACGTGAGTATATTAGAATACGCGCCTCATGTTCGTATCCTTACAGCCCATTCATGCGCCCATATCTTGATTTGATGCGTCACGTACTGGATAACGGTCTGGATAAATCCGACCGCACCGGCACCGGCGCCCGTTCCGTGTTCGGCTGGCAGATGCGCTTTGACCTCGCCAAAGGCTTTCCGCTCCTGACCACCAAGAAACTGCACCTGAAATCCATCATCCATGAACTGCTCTGGTTTCTCACCGGCGACACCAATATCGCCTACCTGCAAGCCAACGGCGTGCGGATTTGGGATGAATGGGCGGACGCAAACGGCGATTTGGGGCCGGTCTACGGACATCAGTGGCGGCACTGGCCGACGCAGGACAAGGGCGAAATCGACCAGATGACACAACTCATTGAAGGTCTGAAAAGCAATCCCGATTCCCGCCGTCATCTGGTTACGGCGTGGAATCCCGCCGAAGTGGAACGCATGGCGCTGCCGCCCTGCCATTGCCTGACCCAGTTTTATGTGGGCAACGGCAAACTTTCCTGCCAGTTGTACCAGCGCAGCGCCGACATTTTTCTCGGTGTGCCCTTCAACATCGCTTCCTACGCCCTGCTCACCCGGATGCTCGCCCAGGTCTGCGGCTACCAGCCCGGCGAATTTGTGCATACCTTCGGTGACGCGCACCTGTACAGCAACCATTTCGAGCAGGCGAAGCTGCAACTCGCCCGCGAGCCGCGCGCCCTGCCGCAGATGCGGATGAATCCCGACATCACCGATTTGTTCGCCTTCCGTTACGAAGATTTTACGTTGGAAGGCTACGACCCGCATCCGCATATTGCCGCGCCCGTAGCGGTTTAATTTGTTGTCATGACGACCGAACGCGCTCCCATCGACCAAGCCCTGCGCGCCCTCGCCCTGCACGCCGAGGCAATGAAACCCAGGCATCTGCGCGCGCTGTTTGCCGAACAGCCTCGCCGCTTCGAGGATTTTTCCCTTGTCGCGGGCAACCTCCTGCTGGATTTTTCCAAGCAGCGCGTCACGCGGCAAACCCTGACGCTGCTGCACAACCTTGCCAAAGCGCGCGACGTGGAAGGCTGGCGGCGGCGAATGCGCGCGGGCGAAATCATCAACCACACGGAACACCGCGCCGCGCTGCATATGGCGCTGCGCGAGCCGCCAGACGCTCATACTGCCCACGCGCCCGAAATCACCCGCGAAGTCGCGCAAAGTTTGGCGCGGATGCGGGAATTTTGCGCCGCCATCCATTCCGGCGCATGGCAGGGTCACGACAAGGAGCGCATCCGCGATGTGGTCAATCTCGGCATCGGCGGCTCTGATCTGGGACCGCGCATGGCGGTGCGGGCGTTAGCGGCTTTCCAGCGCCCTGACCTGCGCGTACATTTCGTCTCCAACATGGACGGCGCCGACCTCGCGCCCCTGCTCAATCGCCTGAATCCGCGCAGCACGCTGTTCATCGTCGCCAGCAAGACTTTCGGCACATTGGAAACCTTGAGCAACGCCCGTACCGCGCGCGCCTGGATTGACAGCAGCCTGCCTGCGTCTCTCACCCACCAGGCGCGTGAAAACGCCATCGCCCGCCATTTCGTCGCCGTTTCCAGCAATCTGCCAGCGGCGGCAGCCTTCGGAATTCCGGCGGAACAGGTGTTTGCCTTCCGTGACTGGGTGGGCGGGCGTTTTTCCCTGTGGTCGTCGGTGGGGCTGTCCATCGCGCTGGCGGTGGGCTTTTCCAATTTTGAGGCGCTGCTCGCCGGAGCGCATGTGATGGATGAGCATTTCATTCAAGCGGGCGCGTCGCAAAATCTGCCCATTACGCTGGCGCTGCTCGACATCTGGAATGTCAATTTCATCGGCGCGGCGAGTCACGGCATTTTTCCGTACAGCCAATCGCTTGAACTGTTCCCCGCCTACCTGCAACAACTGGAAATGGAGAGCACCGGCAAATCCGTCGACCGTCAGGGGCAACCGCTGACCCTGAAAAGCTGCCCAATCCTCTGGGGCAGTTCCGGCACCAACGGACAACATTCCTTTTTCCAGCTTTTGCATCAGGGCGGGCAGCCCATCCCCTGCGATTTCATCCTCCTGAAACAGGCGGATTTCCCCCTGCCCGGTCATCACATCCACCTGCTCGCCAACGCCCTCGCCCAATCCGCCGCGCTCGCCTTCGGGCAGACGCCGGCAGAAGCCCGCGCCAGCGGCATCGGGGAAGACCTGCTGCCCTACCGTACCTTCCCCGGCAACCAGCCTTCCACCACCCTGCTGCTGGAACGCCTGACGCCGCACACACTGGGACAACTGCTGGCGCTGTATGAACACAAGGTGTTTTGTCAAAGCGTGCTCTGGAACGTCAACGCTTTCGACCAGTGGGGCGTGGAACTGGGCAAACAGATGGCGAAACGCCTGTTGCCCTGTCTGGAAGATGACACCGAATTTGCTACTATCGACACTGCCGACACGCTCGACGCCTCAACCCGTGGGCTGCTCGCCGCCCTGAAAAAATAAGCCATGCCGACAATGCTCACCCTCATCGCCGCCGTCGCCAGAAATCGCGTCATCGGCGTAGACAATCGCCTGCCGTGGCATCTGCCGGAAGACATGCGGCATTTTCGGGAAGTCACGCGCGGCAATCCCGTCATCATGGGCAGAAAAACCTGGGAATCCCTGCCGGAAGCCTTCCGCCCTCTGCCCGGACGCGTGAACATCGTCATCAGCCGCCAGCCCGATTATCCCGCCCCCGGCGCAACCCTCGCCGATTCCCTACCCGCCGCGCTGGGTCTGGTCGAAGACAACGCCTTCATCATCGGCGGCGAACAACTCTACGCCACAGCCCTTCCCCACGCCGACCGGCTGCTGCTGACCGAAGTGGACATGGATGTGGCGGGCGACGCCTGGTTTCCCGCCTTCTCTCCCGCCGAATGGCAGGAAACGCAGCGGGAAAAACAGGTCAGCGAAAAAGGCATCGCGTTTGCGTTTGTGACCTACGAACGACGCAAGGCAACCGCCTGATTTCATTTGTTTTTGCAGAAGCGGGTTTCAAACCCGCTCCGTGGTTCAGGTAGGGCTGTTTCTCCGAAACAGCCGGGCGTTACATCCGGCGCGTTCGGAGAACGCGCCCTACCTGACGCCCAACTCTGTAGGGGCGGGTTTCAAACCCGCCCTGCGCGTTCCGATGATGCAACGGCGGGCAGGTTTGAAACCCACCCCTACGAACCATCCCCTTACCCGCACTGCTAGAGGAGAATCACCGTCAAAAGCGATACCTAGCCCTCAAACTCCCCGTAATGCCCTCCCGTCTGCCGCCATACCCTTGTACCCCCACATCCACCGCCCAGCCCGCTTTGTTGGCGGCGGGCGTTATCGTCAGCCCGATTTCCGCCATTCCTGTATCGCCCTTCAGTTTCGGCGAGTCCAGTCTGTAGCCGTAGATGCTGGCGTTTGCCTTGCCGTCGTATTCGTGTTCCCATGCCGCGCCGAGGTAGGCGCGGGTTTTTGGGTTTAATACGCGCGTCCACTTCATGCCCAGTCTTGTCCTTTGTGAATCTACCGCCTTGAATTTCACCGTTTCGCCGGTGGTGAGTTTTACAGTGTCGCCGTCCTGATGGCTCCAGAGGTATTGGGCATACAGGTTGATGTTGTTTTGTTCATTCAGGTTCAGGAGATAGCCCGTTCCCATGTGGCTGCTCATGTAACGGGATTTGCCATCGTAGGCGGCGGCGCGCCCGAAGCCGTCGTAGAGGTTGCTGTTGAAGTCGGTTTTGATTTGTCCGCCTCTTATGCTGGCTTCGAGATACAGCGCTTCGTTGAAGTCGAAACGCGCGAGAATGCCGCCGCCGGTGTAGCTTGTATCCCCTTTGCCGTGAATCTTCGCGGCATTCGTAAAACTGTTGTAGCTGTCGTAATCGCCTTCGCCGTGCTCAATGAAAGCGCCAGCGGTTAAAGTACCGGCGGTGGTTTCTTTGACGCCGGCAAGTCCCGCGATGAGGGTGTAGCCGTCGACCTCCACCTGTGAGCCGGTGTTGTGGGTGAGGCTGCCGCCGCCCATTGCGACGAAGCCGCGCCAGCCGGGTTTTTCGTCGTTCAGGGATTGGGCATTTTTAAGGGCGGCAAATCCCTTGTCCGCGACAAAATCCTGCGCCTGATTCAAAAACGCCATGCCGCTTAAAAAACCTTCGGCGAGGGCTTTGGTTTGCGGGTTCAACTGGATGCCGGGGGGTTTGGGCGGGTCGACGGGGGGATTCGGGTCGACGGGCGGATTGGGGTCTACTGGCGGATTCGGGTCGACGGGGGGTGTGCCTCCGGCGACGGTTGCCAGCAGTTGATGTCCGTTGGTCGTCAAATCAAAGTCGTAGAGCAGGCTGACGCCTTGCATTCCGGTGCCGTGGGCGACGCGGTTGTTCGGGTTGCCGATCAGGGTTCCGGCGTCGATGAGGGTGACGCTATCGCCCGCGTTCAGGGGCGAGGCGTTGCCGAGGATGCCGACATTAACGGTGCTGCCGGTGATGTTGGCAGCGCCGCCGACGTTCAACAGGGTCGCCCCGTTTGTTACGTTCGCGGGCAGATAAAAATTCAGCAGACTGCCAGCGGCGGAGAG
>JAITSU010000079.1 GCA_031287525.1 Zoogloeaceae bacterium
GGTACGCCGACTTTGAGCGCAGATTGCCGCACAAACACCGCTGCCAGCGTGGACGCTGGCGTTCCCAGGAAAACCTTCACTCAAAAAAACGCTCTGTGCAACTTTGTCAGCAGCCTGAAGGGCAGACGTAGCCTCTGCCCTTGGTCGTTTACGCCGCGCATCAACGGCGTTTCGTGAATTTGCCCTCGATATTGGAAGACGCCTTACCCGCCGGAGGCGATAGTCTGTCTTTCACATTGCTGCCCATGTCGGTTTTGCCATGTTGAGGGCTGGTGTTTATCTTCGGGGCTGCATTGTCCGTATTTGACGGCGCAAGTTTGTTGCGTCCGGCGTTGGTTTCCAGACGAGGTTCTGGTTTGTGGGCTGCCTCATTTTTTGCCGGTGGAGCAGCCTGCGCGCCCTGCTGGTGGTTCTGGAAATTTTGCCGCATTTCTGAAACGCGGGTTGGCGCGAGCTTCAAGGTCGGTTTGGGCTGAACCGCGCGGTCAGGCGGCGAGCTTGTTCCCGCCTTGCTTCCGCCCGAATTTCCGCGCCTGTCATCACGAAAAGAATGCGGTGTTTGCGGCGGCGAGCCGAAATTGGGCGCGGGGGGATGTCGGCTTGGGACAGAATGCTGATTTTGGTGTCGAACGGAATAGCCTGTATCGTAATGTTCATGAACGACATACCCGTCATAGACTACAGGCGGTTGCGCCCAATATACTTCTTCCGCGCCACGATCGTATCTTGAATAGTGCGTAGCGCATCCCGATAACAACGCCAAGGCAAAAAGCAGCGCGATATTTTTCATGATACGACTCCATTCAAAGAGCACATCGGTGAGTAACACAATGCAGTATAGAGCCTATTTGTATCCGTTTATCATGATAATTGTTACCGCTTGTAAAGTCTGCCCTACCGACGAAAAAAATCCCCGCCAGTAGGCGGGGGTTCCTGACGATTCAACCCGCAATCAGCCCGCGCATTTTTTGCAACGCCTTGACCTCAATCTGGCGGATGCGTTCGGCGGAAACCTGAAATTCCGCTGCCAAATCATGCAGGGTGGCGGCTTCGCCTTCTTCTGCCAGCCAGCGCGCTTCGATGATGCGGCGGCTGCGCTCGTCCAGCCCCGCCAGCGCGTCGTGCAGCCCTTCGTTTTGCAGGTGGGCGTATTCCCTGCCCGCGATGACCTGGGTCGGCTCGTAATGCGAATCGGCGAGGTAGTCGATGGGCGCGTAACTTTCCTCGCCATCGTCCGCGCTGCCTTCCAGCGCCAAATCGCGCGCCGTCATGCGACCTTCCATTTCGGCGACTTCCTGCGGCTTGACGCCCAGTTTTTCGGCAATCGACGCCGTGTGTTCGGGCGACAGACTGGATTCGTGGGTAAGCGAATTCTTCAAACTCCGCAGATTGAAAAACAGCTTGCGCTGCGCCTTGGTCGTGGCAACCTTGACCAGACGCCAGTTTTTCAGGATGTATTCATGAATTTCCGCCTTGATCCAGTGGATGGCGAACGACACCAGCCGCACCCCGCGTTGCGGGTCAAAGCGTTTGACCGCCTTCATCAGACCGATATTGCCTTCCTGGATCAGGTCGGCGTGCGGCAAGCCGTAGCCCAGATAACCACGGGCGACGGAAATCACCAGCCGCAGATGCGAAAGCACCAGTTGCCGCGCCGCCTCCAGGTCTTCTTCATCGTGAAAACGACGGGCGAGCCGGATTTCTTCTTCCTCGGACAGCATGGGCGCGCGCTGCGCCGCCTGAATGTAAGCCTCAATACTGCCCGCCGTGCTGCCAACAGCAGACGGCATGGGAAAAGCCAGAGCGTGAGTCATATGGATATTTCTCCCTTCCGAAGCGAAATTTGGAGCGTATTTTAGCACTCACTCCATGAGAGTGCTAATAACGAAAGGGAATTGATGTGATCAAGCTCGTGGGCGGACGCAATGTGCTGGCTATTTTGTTTCCCACAGGATACAATTTGGTGATGAGATATGAACTTGAATAGACCGATGTTTTCGAGAACTGGCTTTGCAGCCTCTCTGACAAGACAGTGAAGCGGCTGTTCTGGCGCGGCTGGCGCGGGTTTCAGAAGGCAACTTCGGGGATTGCAAGGCGATTTCCGCCAACCTCCATGAACTGCGCTGTTTCTTCGGGGGTGGCTTGCGGATGTATTACACCTTCCGCGACAAAACGCTGGTTCTTCTGCTGGCGGGCGGCGATAAATCCACGCAAGACGCCGATATTGCAGAAGCGCGTGTCCTCATCGCCGGTCTTTCCGATACAGACAAGGAGAAATAAATCATGGTAACGACAACAAAGCCACTCGACATCGCCGAATATCTGGAAACGGATGAGGATATTGCCGGGTTTCTGAATGACATGCTGACTGACGGCTCGCCCGCCGAATTCCGCGCGGCGCTTTCCATCGCGGCGCGGGCGCGAGGCATGGCGGACATTGCGAAAAAAGCCAATGTAACCCGCGCAAGCCTCTATAAATCGCTCTCCGAAACAGGAGAACCTCGCTTTGACACCATCCGCAAGGTGATTGACGCGCTGGGGATGAAACTGGTAGTTACCGCCTGATGGCGCGTCAAAGATTTACTGGATTGTACGGGACAAGAAAAAAGCCAGAAGCCCCGTATTTACTGGAGTTTCTGGCTTTTATCGGACTGCTTTGGACTGCTATTTGGTGCCGCTGACCGGAGTCGAACTGGTGACCTTCGCATTACGAATGCGCTGCTCTACCAACTGAGCTACAGCGGCGAAGAGCGCGGATTATAACAGAGGATGGAAAACAGGGAATAGGGGATTGAGGGCAGGGCAGGTTTGTCGCTCATGTCATACGCTCATTCCTTGCCTGTCTTGCTATTCCCGGTTTTCCCGCAGCCATTCAGCAAAGGGCGTGGGATTGCCGGTTTTCAGGTAGGTTCTTTTCAGGCGGACTCTGGTTTCTCTGGTGTCTGGATACGCCCTGCCGGATTTCTTGACCCGTATCCGGTAAGCCTTCAAGTATTCGGGCAAGGCTTTTTCGTAGTTTTCCTGATGCTCGTACACGCTGGCGAGGGTGTTGTAACCTACCGCCGTCAGCGGATGGGTTTCGCCCAATTCCTTTTCATAAACTGCCACGGCTTTCAGGCTCCATTCCAGCGCCTTGATGTAGTCGCCCTGATGGTCGTACACTTTGGCGATGCCGTTGTAGCTCGCTGCCGTGTCAGAATTTTGCTCGTCAGTATTGATGGCCAGGGCATTCTGATACCAGTCCAGGGCTTTCGCGTCGTTGCCTTGTTGCGCGTACACTGCGGCGATGAGGTTGTACACCACCGCCTGATTGTTGAACACGGGCAAAGCCTTTTGATACCACGCCACGGCTTCCGCGGACTTGCCCAGTTCGGCATAAGCCTGAGCGACATTGAGGTAGTCGATGCCGGTATTGTTATGCTGCCTGTCTTTTTCCTGTTCATGGCTGGCGACGGATTTCAGCGCCCATTCCAGCGCCTCTGCATAATCGCCTTGCTGGTAATACGAGACCATGACCATGTTCTCGGTGATGGGGTTGTAGATGCTGTATTCATTCGGCGTGGAATTCCATCTGAATTGGTCGTTCTGCTCCGCGAGGTCTTCAATTTCCAACCGCAGTTCCGCGAAACGGTCGTGGTCATCGGTGTCTTCAGGATTCAGGGCGACGAATTCGATGAGCCGTTCCGCCCATTGTTGGCGAAGTTTGACGGCGTTTTGCAACCTTGATTTCAGAAAGCCAAAGGCGGTTATTGAAAGTTTGATATCCAGACAATCCGCGTTTTGCGCGGGCGCTTTGCAGTCGGGGAGGGCGAGGAGTTTTTGCAGGTGAGCGAGGGCGGGGTCAAGGGCTGCGCTGATTTGTGGAATGATCGGATCCAGACTGTTCATTTCGGCGCGCAGGGCAGACAGGTTTTCCCGCTGATCTTCGGAATTCGCCTTGTCTTGCTCAAGCGTGCCTTCTTCAACGTCATCAGCATTACGAACGACCGCGTCCGTGAGGCGCCGCAAAACTTCTCCGCTTCGCGTCAATTTGGTGTCGCTGTCTTGCCACCGCTGATCAAGGCTTTTCGACTGACGTTCAAAAGCGGCCCACTCTTGCTGCCACGCGCTGGATTTTCCCGTTTGCGCCAGCGTGTTGCCCGCAGTCAACAACATCAGCGCGGTGAGGGCGATATTCAGACAGAGTTTTTTCATGACCTTGTTCCCGTTTGTGATCAAACCGTCGGCAAAGCTACGCTATCTGCGCCGGATTGACAATGCCAGATGGCTTGCGGGTTCCAGAAAACGGCAAGAAAAACCCTGACGGGCGAAGCGGTCAGGGTTTTGGGGGAGGCGCTACGGGTTCAGACTTTGAACTGGCTCACGGTATGGTTAACCTCTTGCGCCAATTTATCCAGATGTTGCGCGCCAGCGGCGGTTTCTTCGGCGGCGGCGTTGTTTTCGTCAGTCATCTGGGCAATGCTTTCGACATGCTTGGCGATGTCCTGACTGGCCTGGCTTTGTTCTTTCAGGGCGTTGGAGATTTCCGTTACCGCGTTGGAAACCTTGCCCGCTTCTTCCCGAATGGTCTGGATGCGCGCGCCAGCATCCTGCGCCAGGGTTTGCCCGGATTCCACCTGTTTGACGACATGCTCCATTTCATTGACCGCTTCCTTGGCGGAAGTCTGAATTTTGCCAATCATGGCGCTGATGTCTGCCGTGGATTGCGCTGTGCGCTCGGCGAGTTTGCGTACCTCGTCCGCGACAACGGCAAAGCCGCGCCCCTGTTCGCCCGCGCGGGCAGCTTCGATGGCGGCGTTCAGCGCCAGGAGATTGGTCTGGTCGGCAACTTCCTTGATGACCTGTACCACGGAAGAAATCTGCTGCGATTCCTCGCCCAAAGTCTGAATCACCCGCGAAGCGGTGGCGACGGTTTGCGCGATGGTGCCCATTTCGGTCACGGTTTGTTCGATGATGGCGCCGCCCTGATCGGAAATGTTTCCGGCTTCGCGGGCGACCGCTTGGGCGTCATCGGCGCTGCTGGAAACGGTGCTGATGGAGACCGTCATTTCCTCAATGGACGCCGCCATCGCGGAAGTGGAACTGCTCTGATTGGAAGAGCTGGTCGCTACCTGCTGCGCGGCAGTGGAAAGGGACTCGACCGCGCCATGCACATCCACCATGCGTGTTTGAATCTCCCGCAACGAGCCTTGCAGGACATCAATCAGATTGTTGAAATCCTTGACCAGCAGACCGACTTCATCATTGCTGTTGATGGACACCCGACGGGTGAAATCCCGTTCGGCGGCAATGGCGGCGATGGTTCTGCGGGTATGGTCGAGCGGAATCATGACGGCGCGGAAGACGGAGATGCAAAGCCCCGCCAGAACCACCAGGGCGACCAGACTGACAATCACCAGAATGGTCATCGCGGCGGACGCGC
This sequence comes from Zoogloeaceae bacterium, assembly GCA_031287525.1. Classification (GTDB taxonomy): domain Bacteria; phylum Pseudomonadota; class Gammaproteobacteria; order Burkholderiales; family Rhodocyclaceae; genus Azovibrio. Next base: position 5,423 of record JAITSU010000079.1, read on the forward strand.
TGTTGACAGCCTCCGCGCCGTCATCCTGGGCGCGTCTTTCTTCATAGACAATCAGGGCTTGCAGCGCGTCCTGCGCGGTGACATAGCTTGGACGCTGCGCGATATAGGTTTGTCTGTATTGGGCAAACAATTGTTGCTGGGCGGCCACCTGACCAGCGGGCAGTTCGGCAATTTTGTGGATGACCGTTTCCCAAGCCTGGATATTTTGCTTCCATTCACCCCATACCACCTTGAATTTGTCTTGCAGCGGTCGCAGTTCAGCTTCGTCGTCCGGCTGGATGGGCACGGCGAGATACGCATTGACCGAAGCGTCGATGGTTTTCCATACGGCGTCCTGCTCGGCAATCGCCGCGCGGATTTCCTGGCGGGACGCGTCGGAATAGTCGTTTTCATAAATGGAGATACGCAGACCCGCTCGCATGATGTTGGTTTGCGCCTCATTCGTCTCCAGCAAAGACTTGACGGAAGGCAGATTGTCTTCAACCACCGCCGTCAGCGCATTGGTGGTCGTGTTCAGCCCGATATAGCTCGCGAGCGCAACTACGAGCAGCGCAAAGACACTGACGCTCGCCAGCAGGGTTAGTTTTGTTCTGATGTTCATCTCTTGGGTCCTTTTTCTGAATTAGTGTAAAACCTGATAGCACAAAAGCATATTTTCAGGTTGGTTTGACTTGCACTTCCCCGCACAGGGTACAGGTTCCGGCATACGTGCTGCCGTCGCATTCAGAGGGAAAACAAGCCCGGCAATGATCCGGGCAAAACCAGAGAAACCCTGAACAACCGTCATGCCCGCGCAGACGGGCATCCGCATCCATAACGCGCCCAAAACCCTGGATTCCCGCCTGCGCGGGCATGACGGATTTTTACCCGGTGAAGCTCCCCTTAACCTTGAAACCACCCCACTTGCTTGCTTGCTTGCTTGCTTGCTTGCTTGCTTGCTTGCTTGCTTGCAAAAATTATTGTGCCGGTTTTTGAAATGTCAAGGAAATTCGTCAGTTTTTTCATGAAACATCCACCTTTGCAAATGAAAACTTCATAAACAGATGCAGCAGACGCAAGATTTTAATTTAATGATCGCGCATATTTTTATGACAGGCGGTCAGTAAAGAGATAAGCGGCACAACACCATCAGCCTAGCATGAATTATTTTAACAATCAATAGCTTTTTAGATCGTGATTGCCCCGACCCTCAAATACTGACATTTACTAACATTTCCACAAGTACTCACAGGTCATTAGTTTAGAGTAAAGTGGTTCACTACCTCCATATGATTCTACTGACATAGGTCATGAAGACGGATGCTGGCGCGTAGCCCACTGCACAAGGATGAAAAGTCGCTCGAACGTATCCAGACCCGGTTGCGGCTCATTGTCGATACACCTGCCCTCGCGCGTTCATTCTTTAAGCATCCTTCTGTCTCCTATGCTAATGACTTGTGAGTATGGTATTGTATCTAAGCTTGCTTTCGGTAACATGAAATCGCGCCGTCATTAAAACTTGTCTTATGAAGAATGATGAATAAATTTTGACCAGTTCGCAAAGCCTCGTGGAGGAATTGCAAACCGATTTTGAACTCGATACAAAAGGATTGGACAGGATGTTTTTTGCGACGCCGGACATGCCGCCGGTACCAGCGGTTGAAACGATGCGGGTAGCGAAATCGCCGTCTGTTACAGCATCCTCAAGCGTCAGAAAAATGACTTAGGGGGTATGTCAGTTATTCTATGCTAACGAACGCGACTTGCCCCCCGTCAATACGCCGGACATACTCAGCGATATGACTCATGCTTCGACGATTTCCGTCATTTCAATCCAGCAAAATCAAATTATCCCGATGCACCAAACTCTGTTCGTCGACGTAGCCCAACAGTTTTTCGATGTCTTTTGAGGCGTGACCGACGATGCGTTTGGCGTCGTAGTGTCCGTAATTGACGAGTCCGCGCGCGATTTCCTTGCCGTCCGGGGCGATGCAGCCGACGGCGCTGCCGCGTTCAAATTCTCCGATGACGGAGAGCACGCCGACGGGCAGGAGGCTTCTGCCAGCGGTCAGCGCCTTCACTGCTCCGGTGTCCAGATAGAGTTGTCCGGCGGTTTGCAGGTGGTCGGCGAGCCATTGTTTTTTGGCGGCGAGGGGCAGGGTTTTGGAGATGAGCAGGGTGCCGACGGATTCGCCTGCGGCGAGGCGGATGATGACGTCCGGTTCGCGCCCGGATGCGATGACGGTGTGCGCGCCACTTTTCGCGGCGCGTTTGGCGGCGAGGATTTTGGTCATCATGCCGCCCGTGCCGACTTCGCTGCCTGCGCCGCCTGCCATTGCTTCTAGTTTGGCGTCGCCAGCAATCGCTTTTGCGACCAGCGTGGCGGTTTTGTCTTTGCGCGGGTCGGCGGTGTAAAGACCGGGCTGATCGGTGAGGATAATCAACGCCTCGGCTTCCAAAGCATTGGCGACCAGCGCGCCCAATGTGTCGTTGTCACCGAAACGGATTTCGTCGGTCACAACGGTGTCATTTTCGTTGATGATGGGCACGACGCCGAGATTCAGGAGCGCGTTTAGGGTGGAACGGGCGTTCAGGTAGCGTTTGCGGTCGGCGAGGTCGTCGTGGGTCAGCAGGATTTGCGCGGTATGCACGCCGTGGGCAAAAAAGGCTTCCTGATAGATTTGCGCCAAGCCCATTTGCCCGACGGCGGCGCAGGCTTGCAGTTCGTGCACTTCGCGCGGGCGTTTGTCCCGTCCCAAACGCTGCATTCCGCAGGCAATCGCGCCGGAGGAAACCAGCGCGACCTGCCGCCCCGCCAGCCGCAACTGGGCAATCTGTCGCACCCATTCGGCAATGGCGACATGGTCAACGCCCGCGCCGTTGCCAGTGATCAGCGCGGAACCCACTTTAATGACAAGACGATGCGCTTGGGCGAGCAGGGTCATGGTTATTCCTCGTTGGCGTCCGCTACCGTTTCTGGTTCCTGCTCGCGGGAGGCTTGCAGCACATCCATCAAACGATAGGTGATTTCCCGGGTGCCTTCTCCAGAAATGGCGGCGATGGCGAAATGCGGTTGTTCTTCTGCTGTATCTTGCGTTGCCTGACGATAAGCGGCAAGAAAATCCGCCACGCGCGCCTCGCGTTCTTCTTCGGGAATCAGGTCGAGTTTGTTCAAGACCAGCCAGCGTGGTTTGGCGACCAGCGCCGGGTCGTGTTTTTCCAGTTCGCGCACGATGGCGAGCGCGTCTTCGACCGGATTGGCGTTCGGGTCGCAGGGCGCCAGGTCGACCAAGTGCAGCAGGATGCGGGTGCGTTGCAAGTGTTTCAGAAAGCGCACGCCCAGCCCCGCGCCGTCGGCAGCGCCTTCAATCAGGCCCGGCACGTCGGCGATGACGAAGGAACGCTGGTCATCCACGCGCACCACGCCGAGATTGGGATGCAGGGTGGTGAAGGGATAATCCGCCACCTTGGGACGCGCCGCCGAAACCGAGCGAATGAAAGTGCTCTTGCCCGCGTTGGGCAAACCCAGCAAACCCACGTCCGCCAGCACCCGCAATTCCATCCGCAACTCGAATTCTTCGCCCGCCTCGCCCTTGGTGCATTTGCGCGGGGCGCGGTTGACGCTGGATTTGAAATGGATATTGCCCAGCCCGCCCTTGCCGCCCTGGGCGATCTGCACCTGCATTCCGTCTTTGGGCAGGTCGGCGAGAATTTCGTCGTTGTTCTGGTCATAGACCACCGTGCCTACCGGCACTTTGAGGGTGATGTCCTTGCCCGCCGCGCCGTAACAATCCGCGCCACGTCCATTTTCGCCACGCGGGGCGAGAAATTTGCGGGTGTAGCGGTAATCGACCAGCGTGTTCAGGTTGCGGTCTGCCTGAATGAAGATGCTGCCGCCGCGCCCGCCGTCGCCACCATCGGGGCCGCCCATCGGAATATATTTTTCGCGGCGAAACGAAGCGACGCCATTGCCGCCGTCGCCGGCCTTGATGTAAATTTTCGCTTCGTCGATGAATTTCATGATTTTGATTTCCGAAATTAAAAAACCCTATCCGTACTGGAT
>JAITSU010000081.1 GCA_031287525.1 Zoogloeaceae bacterium
GGTACGCCGACTTTGAGCGCAGATTGCCGCACAAACACCGCTGCCAGCGTGGACGCTGGCGTTCCCAGGAAAACCTTCACTCAAAAAAACGCTCTGTGCAACTTTGTCAGCAGCCTGAAAAGCCCCGCAATGCGGGGCTTTTGCTTTTCAGAAGGGCGGCAGGTAGAGAGATCATCCTCTCTCAAACCGCATCCCTCCATCCTCGTAACGCGCCTTGATGATTTCCTTGGGCGCAAACTTTCCTTCCAGAATCAGTTTTGCCAGCGGGTTTTCAATCTGCTGTTGAATGGCGCGTTTCAAGGGTCTCGCGCCGAAGATTGGGTCGAAGCCGGCTTTTGCCAGTTCGGTGAGGGCGCTGTCTTCCACGGCGAGGGTCATTTCCAGTTGGGCGACGCGCTTTTCGAGATAGCCAAGCTGAATGCGGGCGATTTCCTGAATATGGGTTTCGTCGAGGGCGTGGAACACAATCGCTTCGTCAATGCGGTTGATGAATTCCGGTCTGAAATAAGTTTTGACCTCGCCCATAACGGCAAGTTTTACGACCTGATAATCGTCGCCCGCCATTTGTTGAATCATCTGGCTGCCGAGGTTGGAGGTCATCACGATGACGGTGTTCTTGAAATCAACCGTGCGCCCCTGTCCGTCGGTCATGCGACCATCGTCCAGCACTTGCAGGAGCACGTTGAACACATCCGGGTGCGCTTTTTCCACCTCGTCGAGCAGGATGACGCTGTACGGTTTTCTGCGGACAGCCTCGGTCAATGCGCCGCCTTCTTCGTAGCCGACGTAGCCCGGCGGCGCGCCAATCAGACGGGAGACCGAGTGTTTTTCCATGAATTCGCTCATGTCGACGCGAATCATGTGGTCTTCGCTGTCGAACATGAATTCCGCGAGCGCCTTGCAGAGTTCGGTCTTGCCGACGCCGGTCGGTCCTAAAAAAAGGAAGGAGCCGTAAGGTCGATTGGGGTCGGAAAGCCCGGCGCGCGAACGGCGGATGGCGTCCGCGACCAGACGCACCGCTTCGTCCTGACCGACGACGCGCTTATGCAGGCGTTCTTCCATGTGCAGGAGTTTTTCGCGCTCGCCCTGCATCATTTTGGACACGGGAATGCCGGTGGCGCGACTCACCACTTCGGCAATTTCTTCCGCGCCGACCTGGGTACGCAGCAGGTGGTTTTGACTGTTTTCGCCGGTTTTTTCCGCCGCCTTTAATTGTGATTCGAGTTGCGGCAGCTTGCCGTATTGCAATTCCGCGAGCTTGTCGAATTGCCCTTTTCTTTGCAGTTCCGCCATCTCCACTCTCAGGCGGTCGATGGCTTCCTTGATGTGCGTGGAACCTTGCACCTGCGCTTTTTCCGCTTTCCAGATTTCTTCCAGATCGGAATACTCTTTTTGCAGGCGGTTAATTTCTTCTTCAATCAGGGCAAAGCGTTTTTTCGAGGCTTCGTCCTTTTCTTTTTTCACCGCCTCGCGCTCGATTTTCAACTGGATGAGGCGGCGGTCGAGTTTGTCCATCACTTCCGGCTTGGAGTCGATTTCCATCTTGATGCGGGCTGCCGCCTCGTCAATCAGGTCAATCGCCTTGTCAGGCAGAAAACGGTCAGTGATGTAGCGGTGCGAGAGTTCGGCGGCGGCGACAATCGCCGGGTCAGTGATGTCCACGCCATGATGCAATTCGTATTTTTCCTGCAAGCCGCGCAGGATGGCGATGGTCGCCTCAACCGACGGCTCATCGACCAGCACTTTCTGAAAGCGGCGTTCCAGCGCGGCGTCCTTTTCGATGTATTTGCGATATTCATCCAGCGTGGTCGCGCCGATGCAATGCAGGTCGCCACGCGCCAGCGCCGGTTTCAGCATGTTGCCCGCGTCAATCGCGCCCTCTGCCTTGCCCGCGCCGACCATGGTGTGAATTTCGTCGATGAACAAAATGATGCGCCCTTCTTCCTGGGCGACTTCTTTCAACACGGCTTTCAGGCGTTCCTCAAACTCGCCGCGATACTTCGCGCCCGCGAGCAAGCCCGCCATGTCGAGCGTCAACACCTTCTTGCCTTTCAGGGTTTCCGGCACTTCCTCGTTCACGATGCGCTGCGCCAGCCCTTCGACAATGGCCGTTTTGCCAACGCCGGGTTCGCCAATCAACACCGGATTGTTTTTCGTGCGCCGCTGCAAAATCTGGATGGCGCGGCGGATTTCGTCATCGCGCCCGATAACCGGGTCGAGCTTGCCCTGACGGGCGCGTTCGGTCAGGTCGATGCAAAACTTTTTCAGGGATTCGCGCTGCGCTTCCGCGTCCTGATGCGCCACGCCCTGCCCGCCGCGCACCGCGTCGATGGCGGTTTCCAGCGAACGCCGGGCAAGCCCGTGCTGCTTCGCCAGCCTGCCCGCTTCGCCCTTGTCATCCGTCAAGGCGAGCAGGAACATTTCCGAAGCGATGAACTGGTCGCCACGCTTTTGCGCTTCCTTGTCGGTGAGATTGAACAGATTGGAAAGATCGCGCCCGATCGTCACCTCGCCCCCCGTGCCGGACACCTGCGGCAAACGGGTCAGCGCCGCTTCCAGATCACGTTTCAGGGCAGGCACATTGACCCCCGCCCGCGCCAGCAGCGAGGCCGTGCCGCCTTCCTCCTGATTCAGCAGCGCGAGCAGCAGATGCACGGGTTCAATGAACTGCTGGTCGCCGCCAACCGCCAGACTTTGCGCGTCAGCCAACGCCTGCTGAAAAATGGTGGTGAGTTTGTCGAGCCGCATCACAATCTCCTTTATTCACAAGATGATGAGGAGATGGGGATGATGTGGGGAGTTTCAAGCGCGGGGTTGCGGTAAACCACCGTAAAAACGCTCGTTGCGTTATCATCCGACATCTTCGGTGTGCCGGATGCGGTGTGTGTCTTGCGTGAGCGCGGAAAATCAAGAAGGAGAGCGGTATGACCATTGCAGAGGGAATGATTTTTCTTTTAGTGATACCAATTTTTGTCTTGTTGATGCATCTCTCGCCAGTCTGGTTTGTTGCAATGTGTATTCTTGCCATTGCGAAAGTTCCAGGGTATCTACGAGATTGGGCGAGAACCAATGTATTGATAACGATTGTTTTTGTTTTATGGGCTTCGTTTTTCTATCGCTTCGAGTATCGTGTTATTCAAGTGATTATGGTGTTGGTCGGTTTTTTGGCAATCCCTTTTTGTGTTGTATTATTTTTAATGAGGAACATTCGTTCATGCGTTAGCCGTACAGTATGCTCGCTTGCTTTTATGGGGGCAGTGGCAATCGTTATATTATTGGTGCGTAGGAGATGGGGATGATGTAGGGAGTTTCAAGCGCGAAGTTGCGGCAAGCACGCTCACTGTGTTATTATCAGGCATCTTCGGCGTGCCGGATGCGGTGTGTGTCTTGCGTGAGCGCGAAAAATCAAGAAGGGGTGGTGTGATGGAGTGGCTTTTCGCATTATTTGTATATGGGGCGATAGGATTCATTTTCCTTGTGTTGATGTGGCTTTCGCCAGTCTGGTTTGTTGCAATGTGTATTCTTGCCATTGCGAAAGTGCCAGGTTATTTACGGGATTGGGCGAGAACTAATCTATTGGCAACGGTTATTGTTGTTTTGTGGCTCGGACTTTTCTATGGCTTCGAGACTGGTTTTATTTTAATGGCAATGGTTTTTATCGGTGTGCTGTCAATACCTGTTTTGTGTGTATATTTTTTCACGAGAAATATCTGTTTAGGTACTATCAAGGTGGTATGCTCACTTGCTTTTACGGTAATTATAACAGTCGTTTTTTATTATGCTAATTCTGCAAGATTGGAGAATCAAAAAAGAATTAATAAGGAAGAAGCAGCCATCCCTTCTCTTGCGCGGGCTTCTCGTGATTATTTTGACGAACAATGCAAGAAAAGTGGATACTTTGTTTACAAGGAAATAGAAAAACCGCAGAAGAGCGTGGCTATTTTATTAGACAAAAATTATTTTCTTGACAGGGAGCTTTATGAAGCACAAAGAAGTGCGAGAGAAGTACAAGGAAGATATGTGGATTACTTCAAGATGTCTATGGATGATTCATATAAAGAGGAAGTCGAGAGATTGTTTTGGCATAAAAATAATCTGCCCTCTTTCCTGTTTGTGGAGTTGGTTCAATATCAGAACAGCAAAGTAATCCATAGCACAGTAATCCATTTTACTCCTGAAACGATGAAATCAGGTCAGCATCTTGTTACTACTGTTCCTCAAAGTCGCTATGGTTATGTTTGGCAGGATGTGACTACCGTGGAAGACATTGAGCACTGGGTGACTAAAAACAAGTTAAAAGTTATTGACATGAAAACAGATGAGGTGGTTGCCGAACGAATTGTTTATACGCTTTCCAGTTACCCCGGCACGACATCTTCGTATGTTCGTGAAAAGGCAGAATCAAGAAGCTATAACCATTTCCGTTCGGGTGAACCTGTTTTTTGTCCTTACAACATGAAGGAAGTTGATGCTGAGTGGATTAAGTCTCTTTTGCTCGGTACTTCTTTTTGGTGATGGGCGCAGCGCAGTTTGGGGATGACCGCAATGCCATCCCCACAACGCCCTTACTGATAACTCCGCTTCGTCCGTCGTTCCGGCTTTGGCGTGATTTTGCGGGCGTTTGCGTCTTCCGGTTTGGGACGCCAGACGATCAGCAGTTTGCCGATATGTTGCACCGGGGCGGCGTCCAGAGCTTCGCAAATGGTGGTAAGGTAGCCTTCCCGCGCTGCCCGGTCGTCGCCGTAAACCCGGATTTTGATGAGTTCGTGCGCTTTCAGGCTTACGTCGATTTCTTTCAGTACGGCGTCGGAAAGACCGTGCTGGGCGATGGCAACAACGGGCGAGAGGGCGTGCGCCTGGGCGCGTAACTGGCGGCGTTGTTCGGATGTGATGTGCGGCATGGCGTCACCTTCAAGGAAACGAGGGATTTTAACGGATGAGCAGGACAAGAACCAGTAAAGCGTGGATGCGCGAGCATGTGAATGACCCTTATGTGCAGCTTGCCCAAAAAGAGGGTTGGCGCTCGCGGGCGGCTTTCAAGCTGATGGAAATCGACGACAAGGATAAATTGATGCGTCCCGGCGACGTGGTGGTCGACCTGGGCGCTGCGCCCGGCGGCTGGTCGCAGGTGGCGGCGCGGCGGGTGGGACAGGGCGGGCGGGTGTTCGCGCTTGACCTGCTGGACATGCAGGGCATCGGCGGCGTGGACTTCATTCAGGGCGATTTCCGCGAAGCGGATGTTTTGCGGCAGTTTGAAATTTTGCTGGGCGACCGCCAGCCGCGTCTGGTGATGTCCGATATGGCGCCCAACATTTCCGGCGTCGCGCTGGTCGACCAGGCGCGGGGCGCGCATCTGGCGGAACTGGCGCTGGAATTCGCCAGCGCGCGTTTGCAAACCAATGGCGCTTTTCTGGTCAAGGTGTTTCAGGGCAGCGACTACGCCGCCTTCGTCGCCGCCATGCGCGAACGCTTCGTCAGCGTGGCGACGCGAAAGCCGAAAGCCTCGCGTGACCGCAGCGCGGAACTGTATCTTTTGGGCAGAAACTTGCGCTCTTGAGGTTTCCCATTAGAATCCCACATTTGCCCTGAATTTCCCCCCTATTTATCACCCCCCTTTGACAGGGCGCAGTAAGGAGAATGACTTGAACAATACGTTCAAAACAACGTTGGTCTGGCTGGCCATCCTGATGGTACTGATGACCGTTTTCAACCAGTTCAACGACAGTGTGGTGCGCGCGCCGGAATCCGGCCCCCTGGAGTATTCCGAATTCATCAAGGAAGTTCAGGCGGGGCGCATCGCCAAGGTGACGATGGAAAATCGCACCCTGAAAGCGACCACGACCGAGGGCAAGCATGTTATTTCCTACCAGCCGCCGGGCGGCGACCGTGGGCTGATCAGCGACCTGCTGAAATCCGGCGCCAAGATTGAAACCCAGCCGGATAAAGAGCGTTCTTTCCTGATGGATTTTTTCATCACCTATTTCCCTCTGTTGCTGCTGGTCGGCGTGTGGATTTTCTTCATGCGCCAGATGCAGGGCGGCGGCAAGGGCGCGTTTTCCTTCGGCAAGTCGCGCGCGAAAATGATGGATGAGAACCAGAATGTCGTCACCTTCGCCGATGTCGCCGGTTGCGATGAGGCCAAGGAAGAAGTGCAGGAACTGGTCGATTTTCTGAAAGACCCCAGCAAATTCCAGAAGCTCGGCGGGCGTATCCCCAAGGGTGTGCTGCTGGTGGGCAGCCCCGGCACGGGTAAAACCCTGCTGGCGAAGGCGATTGCGGGCGAAGCCAAAGTCCCCTTTTTCAGCATCTCCGGTTCCGATTTCGTGGAAATGTTCGTCGGCGTCGGCGCGGCAAGAGTGCGCGACATGTTTGAAAACGCCAAGAAGCAATCCCCCTGCATCGTCTTCATTGACGAAATCGACGCCGTGGGTCGGCATCGCGGCGCGGGCTTGGGCGGCGGCAATGACGAACGCGAACAAACCCTGAACCAGTTGCTCGTGGAAATGGACGGCTTTGAGGGGCAACACAGCATCATCGTCGTCGCCGCCACCAACCGCCCCGACATTCTCGACCCCGCGCTCTTGCGCCCCGGTCGTTTCGACCGTCAGGTCGTGGTGCCGCTGCCCGACATTCGCGGGCGCGAGCAAATCCTGCTCGTACACATGCGGAAAATTCCGCTGCATGAAGATGTCAAGGCAGATGTGATTGCCCGTGGCACGCCAGGTTTTTCCGGCGCTGACCTCGCCAATCTGGTGAACGAAGCCGCGTTGTTCGCGGCGCGCGGCAACAAACGTCTGGTCGACATGGAAGATTTCGAGAGCGCCAAAGACAAAATCATGATGGGCGCGGAACGCCGTTCGATGGTGATGACGGAAGAAGAAAAGAAAAACACCGCCTACCACGAATCCGGTCACGCCGTGGTCGCCAAGCTCATGCCCAACTCCGACCCGGTGCACAAAGTCACCATCATCCCGCGTGGTCGCGCGCTGGGGCTGACCATGCAATTGCCGGAACAAGACCATTATTCCTATGACAAACAATACCTGCTCTCGCGCATCGCCGTGCTGTTCGGCGGGCGCATTGCCGAAGAACTGTTCATGCACCAGATGACCACCGGCGCGTCCAACGACTTTGAACGCGCCACCGCAATGGCGCGCGATATGGTCACGCGCTACGGCATGTCCGACGATTTGGGCGTGATGGTTTATGGCGAAAACGAAGGCGAGGTCTTTTTGGGGCGCTCCGTCACCCAACACAAAAATGTTTCCGAAGCCACCATGCAAAAAGTGGACGCCGAAATCCGCCGCATTATCGACCAGCAATACGGGCTGGCAAGAAAAATCCTCGAAGAAAACCGCGACAAGGTAGAAGTCATGGCAAAGACGCTGTTGGAATGGGAAACCATTGACGCCGAGCAAATCGACGACATCATGGCAGGCAACGCCCCGCGCCCCCCCAAACCCAGCCAGAGCCGCGCCGCTCCCGCCAGCGACGACAAGGACAAAGACAGCAAAGACGCCCCGAAAGCCGCGCCAAACGCGCCTGCGGCGGCTTGAATTTATTGCTGAATTTTGAAGTTTTACAAGAAAAAAGGAGTGCGGGGTGAAGGGGTTTAACAGGCAAAAGTTCTGGATGGGTATATTGCTGGTCTTATGCCTCCCCGTCATTGCTGTCGTCTGGTATTACAAACTGATTGCGCTGGGCTGGTATTGGGCGGGGATTTCTCCCGACGAGGGCGGAGCCGACGCTTTGGTTTCCCGGCTTGCCGTGACGATAGAAGCAAAGCCGGTCAAGGGCATCAAGAATAACCTTTCCAGCTTGTCACACAACGAGCATACCGATACATTATTCGCTGCCATCAATAACCCGGCGCAAATTGCGGAAATAACGAAGGATGGCGATTTAATCCGTCTGATTCCGGTTGCAGGCGTTGAAGACATCGAAGGTATTTCACATGTTGAAGATGATGTATACGTTTTGTTTGACGAACGTCGGCAGGATATATACCGGATTTTACTGAACGAAAACACCAGAGAAATTGATGTCGCCAATGCGCCCAGACTGGGGCTGGGCATCATGATGCAGGGCGATCGCAATCGCGGATTTGAGGGGATCACCTGGGGCAAAACCGGCGCGCGCATGTTTGTCGCCAAGGAAAAATCGCCCGTGCTGATTTTTGAAATCAATGGACTGGACGAATGGCAACCCTTGCGTCGACAGGATGGCATCCGTCGCGCCATGAATCTGAAAATTCACGAATGGCTCCCCAGGCAGTCTTACCGCCGCTTCATGCGCGATCTTTCATCTTTGTCGCTGGATAACAGGACAGATCATCTCCTGATTCTGAGCGATGAATCCCGCTTGCTGATTGAATACGACGAAGAAGATAATCTGGTCGGCATCATGCCCTTGTGGCAAGGCTGGCATGGTCTGAAGCGTTCAATTCCCCAGGCTGAAGGCGCGACCACTGACGATCAGGGGGATATTTACATCGTCTCCGAACCAAACCTGTTTTATCGCTTTAAGCGTCAGACTGCATCGCGGGTAGACAACTGAAATAAGCGCGTTTGCAAACGCCGCGATAACATAGCAAAATCCTGAGTTCACGCCATGTCAAATACCATGCCCTTTCTCGCCTGCGGATGTTTTTGCCTCTCCCTCAAACGTCCGCTTATCATGGGGATGCTCCGAACCCGCTTCGTTGCAGGAAGAACCCAACCGCCTGTTGTCGGCGCGAGAAGTCCTGCGCGAATGGAACATACCCCTTTCCATCTCTAAAAGATGTCACCATGAACGGATGTAGAGAAAATGAAACAGAGTAATCATATCCTTCCTGATCCAAATGTGGTTTTTCCGGTGCCGAACATAAAAACCGTCACTTATATCAAGCCAACCCTCAAAAATAAAAACATCATTGTGGGTGATTTTACCTATTTCAGCGATCTCGATTTTGAGAAGCGGGTGACGCATCATTATGATTTTTATGGGGACAGGCTGATTATCGGCAAGTTCTGCCAAATTGCCAGTGGCGTTGAATTTATCATGAATGGCGCAAACCATCAGATGAACGCGGCGTCGACCTTTCCGTTTTATATTTTTGAGGGCTGGGATGCAGAAATTCCCCCTTTGAAAAATCTGCCGTTCAAGGGCGATACGGTGATCGGCAATGATGTCTGGATTGGTCAGAACGCAACGATACTGCCGGGCGTACATATCGGCGATGGCGCAATGATTGGCGCCAACAGCACGGTGGGCAGTGATATTCCGCCGTATGCCATCGCGGTGGGGAATCCTGCCCGCGTCATCCGAAAACGTCTGGATGATGCGCTGATTGAAATCATGCTGGAACTGAAATGGTGGGACTTGCCGATTCAGGAAATCAACGCGCTGATCCCGGTTTTGAGCAACAGCAATTTGGGAGAAGTCAAAGAAGTATTACAAGCGCGTCTGCGGGCGGCGCGATAACATGGCAAAATCCTGAGTTCACGCCATGTCAAATACCATGCCCTTTCTCGCCTGCGGACGTTTCCGCCTCTCCCTCGAACGTCCGCTCATCATGGGGATTGTCAATCTCACTCCAGACTCCTTTTCCGGTGACGGGCTGGGGCGGGATACGGCGGCGGCGATTGCCCACGCCCGCGCCCAATGGGAAGCGGGGGCGGACATGCTTGATTTGGGCGCGGAATCCACCCGCCCCGGCTCCGAACCCACCTCGTTGCAGGAAGAACTCGACCGCCTGCTGCCGGCGCTGGAAGTCCTGCGCGAATGGAATGTGCCGATCTCCATCGACACCTACAAGCCGGAAGTCATGCGCGCCGCGCTTGCTTTCGGCGCGGACATGATCAACGACATCAACGCCCTGCGCGCGCCCGGCGCGTTGGAGGCGGTGGCGGCGAATGACTGCGGCATCTGCCTGATGCACATGCAGGGCGAGCCGCGCCACATGCAGCAAAATCCCGTCTATGCGGATGTCGTCGGCGAGGTGAGCGCCTTCATGACCGAACGCGTCAACGCTTGTCGGGCGGCGGGCATCGCCGACGAACGCCTGCTGCTTGACCCCGGCTTCGGCTTTGGCAAAAATCTTGACCACAACCTTGAGCTTTTTGCCCGTCTGCCGGAACTCTCTATCGACAACTTGCCGCTCCTGGTTGGCGCCTGCCGCAAACGCATGTTGGGCGAAATCACCGGCAGACCCGTGAATGAACGTCAAGCGGCGACGCTGGCAAGCACCGTCATCGCCGCCGAAAAAGGCGCGCGCGTGATTCGTGTGCATGACGTAGCAATCACAAAAGACGCGCTGGCGGTGTGGGGAGCCATCAAATACGGTTCAAACGAACGTCAAGCGACGTGAAAGGAATGAACAGGATGAATAAAATTGTGAAATGGTGCGTTTGGGGGCTTGTGACGCTGGCTGCTCTGATGGGTACAGCAGAAGCGGCAAAGGAATGGACGCAGCATGAAAGTCCTAACGGATATGTATATGTGCGACTGGACATCACGGCGCAATTCAGCGCGGCAGAATTCAAGGAAGTGGTTGATTTTGTTGAGACATTCGGAGAAATGGTAGAGCACGGGAACTTGTATAGCTGCCTACAAAGCTATCAGATACCCGTACCGGAAGAATTTCATGAGAAATCGGAAAGATTGTTTCGGCTCAGGCTGATTCCTGAGAAACCATTGTGGGACAAGAAGCTACACCAAGAAGTGTATCCAGATGATTATCATGAGATTGCGATTGGACATCACAGGGTAAAAAATGTTGGCGATGAGGTTTATCTGAACTTCATATATCAAAAACATATGACGAACAGGGACATCAAGATTAAAGAAGATCGTGATGAGTTCCTGAATGACTTTCTTCCGCTCATCCGGGCGGAAATGAGAGAAGTTCTGGTAGAAAAACGCGCGCCTGCGCGGAGTCCCCACAACGAATTTGATCTATGCAGAAGGAAACCATGAGCAGAAAATACTTCGGCACCGATGGTGTGCGCGGCAAGGTGGGCGAATATCCGATTACGCCGGAATTCGCGCTGAAACTGGGTTACGCGGCGGGCAAGGTTCTGGTGTCGCGCTCCGAACTTTCCGCTGGCGAGCGTCCCGCCGTGTTGATTGGCAAGGACACCCGCATTTCCGGCTATCTGCTGGAAGCGGCGCTGGAATCCGGCTTTGCCGCCGCTGGCGTCGATGTCTGTCTGGTGGGGCCGCTGCCTACGCCCGGCGTCGCCTATCTTACCCGCGCGCTTCGCTTGCAGGCGGGGGTGGTGATTTCCGCTTCGCATAATCCGTTCGACGACAACGGCATCAAATTTTTCTCCGCCGACGGCATGAAGTTGCCCGACGAAATGGAACTGGCGATTGAGGCAGAGCTTGACCACACCATCGGCTGTGTGCCTTCCGCCAGTCTGGGGCGCGCTCGCCGTATCGACGACGCGCGCGGGCGCTACATCGAATTTTGCAAAAGCGCCTTTCCCAATGAACTCAACCTGCGCGGGCTGAAACTGGTGGTCGATTGCGCGCATGGCGCGGCTTACCACGTCGCGCCCGACGTGTTGCACGAACTGGGCGCGGAGGTGCGTAAAATCGGCTGCCAGCCGGATGGTCTGAACATCAACCATGAAGTCGGCGCGACCCACCCGCAAACGCTGGCAGCCGCCGTGCGGGAGCAGGGCGCGGATTTGGGGCTGGCGCTCGACGGCGACGGCGACCGCCTGATGATGGTCGACGCGGACGGCACAATTTACGATGGCGACCAGTTGCTCTACGTCATCATCGCCGACCGCATCGCGCAAGGGCAGCCGGTAGCGGGCGTGGTCGGCACGCTGATGAGCAATCTGGCGCTTGAGCGCGCGCTCGCCAAACTCGCCATCCCCTTTGAACGGGCGCAGGTGGGCGACCGCTATGTGGTGGAAAAACTGCTGGAAAAGGGCTGGCTTCTGGGCGGCGAAAATTCCGGGCATCTGCTCTGTCTGGATAAACACAGCACCGGCGACGGCATCATCGCCGCCCTGCAAGTGCTGGCGGCGCTGAAACGGCAGCAAGGTTCGCCCGCTGAAACCTTAAGCGCGGTGCGCCTGTACCCGCAAAAACTCATCAATGTCAAAATGCAAAAAGGCTTTCCCTGGCAAGAAAACCCCGCCATCCGCGCCGCCCAGACTGCCGCTGAAACAAGGCTGGCGGGCGAAGGCAGGGTGCTGCTGCGCGCGTCCGGCACCGAGCCGCTGTTGCGCGTGATGGTCGAAGGGCGGGACAGGACGCAGGTGGAACGCGAAGCGGCGACGCTCTCGCGGGTGGTGCGGGAAATTGTGCAAAGCGGCGGTTGATTCCTGTATAAAATGAACTCGCAGACAACATGAAGGAACGCGCCATGAACACCGAACCGGAAGATGATGAAGCCTATAAGAAATGGTTTCTGCAACAGGTACAGATTGGTATCGACGAGATTGAGGCAGGAGAATTTATCAGCGATGAAGAAGTCAGGGCGGAAGCTGCCGTTTGGCGCGCCGAAATGGAGCGCAGGATTGCTGAACTTGCCGAGCAGACCAAAGCAGCATGAAACTGATTTGGGCAAAACGCGCACGCAAAGACCGGTGCGACATACGGGACTACATCGGTCAGGACAAGCCAAGCGCAGCGCTGGCGATGGATCATCTGTTCGACGAAAAAGCGGGGCTGCTCAAAAAATTTCCCCTGCTGGGTCGCGCAGGTTTCGCGCCAAATACGCGGGAACTCGTCGTTCATCACAACTACATCCTGATTTACAAAGTCAGGAATGAACAAATAGAAATTTTGCGGGTCATGCACACCAGAAGAAAACCGCGTTAATTTTTCACGCGCGCCAAAATGACCGACCTCTTTTCCTCAGCCCCCCCGCCGCAACCCGCCACGAACTTCCGCCCGCTGGCAGAAGAATTGCGCCCCAAAACGCTGGATGAAGTCGTGGGTCAAACGCATCTTTTAGGCGCGGGCAAACCCTTGCGGCTGGCGTTTGAAGCGCGGCAGCCGCATTCCATGATTTTCTGGGGGCCGCCGGGCGTCGGTAAAACCACGCTGGCGCGGTTGATGGCGGATGGCTTCGATTGCGAATTCATCGCCCTCTCCGCCGTCTTTTCCGGCGTCAAGGAAATCCGCGAGGCGATGACCCAGGCGGAAATCAGCCAGCGGCAGGGGCGGCGCACCATCCTGTTTGTCGATGAAGTGCACCGCTTCAACAAATCGCAGCAGGACGCCTTTCTTCCCTATGTCGAATCCGGCACCATCACCTTCATCGGCGCGACCACCGAAAATCCGTCCTTTGAAGTCAATTCCGCGCTCCTCTCCCGCGCCGCCGTGTATGTGCTGAAACCATTGAGCGAAGAAGAACTGGGGCAACTTTTCACCCACGCGCAGGGCGCGGCCTTCCCCGATTTAACCTTTGACGACGCCGCCAAAACAAGGCTCGTCGGCGTAGCCGATGGCGACGCCCGCAAACTCTTGAACCTCCTCGAACAACTCCGCATCGCCGCGCATGGCGCAAGCGTCAGCCACATTGATGGCGCCTTCGTCGCCAACGCCCTCGCGCAAAACCTGCGCCGCTTCGACAAAGGCGGCGACGCTTTCTACGACCAGATTTCCGCCCTGCACAAATCCGTGCGCGGCTCCAACCCCGACGCCGCCCTGTACTGGTTCTGCCGGATGCTGGATGGCGGCGCTGACCCCCGCTATCTGGCGCGGCGCATCATCCGCATGGCATGGGAAGACATCGGTCTCGCTGACCCCAGAGCCGCGCAGGTCGCGCTCACGGCGGCGGACACCTACGAGCGTCTGGGTTCGCCGGAAGGCGAACTGGCGCTGGCAGAAGCCATCCTCTACCTCGCCGTCGCTCCCAAATCCAACGCCAGCTACAACGCCTACAACGCCGCCCGCGCCCACGTCAGCAAAGACCAGTCCCGCCTCGTCCCCGAACACCTGCGAAACGCCCCCACCAAATTGATGAAAGAATTGGGCTACGGCAAAACCTACCGCTACGCCCACGACGAACCGGAAGCCTACGCCGCCGGCGAAACCTACCTGCCCGCAGGCATGGCAGAACCCGACTGGTACAAACCCACGCCACGCGGACTGGAAGCCAAAATCCGCGAAAAACTGGCGCATTTGCGGGCATTGGACAAGGTGGCGACGGCAGGGAAGTCAGCGTAGATTAAATTTTAGCGTTATTTTACGATTCGCTTTTATCGTATAATAACGCCATTCCTTATTTTAACTTCGAGCACCCGGATGCGGCGCAAACTTCAAGGCAAGTACGTGACCATCTCAACGATCGGCGAGAAAGCGCAAGCCTTTGTGCCCGCGCCCTTGCCGCCGCGTCCGCCTGTCGACTGGACACCCGCGCTGCGTGAAAAATTCGACCGGGCGCTGCTGGCGTTGGGGCGACTGGACAGCGTGTCAACCCTGCTGCCCGACACGTCCCTGTTCCTGTACATGTACATCCGCAAAGAAGCGGTGCTTTCATCCATGATTGAAGGCACGCAATCCTCGCTTTCCGACCTGTTGATGTTTGAACTGGAACAGGAGCCGGGCGTGCCGCTGGAGGATGCGCGCGAAGTCAGCAACCATGTCGCCGCGCTCAACCACGGACTCGCCTTGCTGGAAGGCGGATTGCCGCTGTCGCTGCGCCTCATCCGTGAAGTTCACGGTGTGCTGCTCTCCGGCGGGCGCGGCAGCAGGCAGACACCGGGAGAATTCCGGCGCAGCCAGAACTGGATTGGCGGCACGCGACCGGGGAATGCGGTTTTCGTCCCGCCCCCCGCCGTGGAAATGCTGGAATGTATGCACCAGCTGGAACTTTTCCTGCACGACCAGCCAGA
Organism: Zoogloeaceae bacterium; assembly: GCA_031287525.1. Taxonomy (GTDB): domain Bacteria; phylum Pseudomonadota; class Gammaproteobacteria; order Burkholderiales; family Rhodocyclaceae; genus Azovibrio. The sequence goes on from JAITSU010000081.1 coordinate 14,844, forward strand.
AGCCACGCCCGCTTTGGAAAAGGCAGCGCTGGCGCATGTGCAATTTGAAACCATCCACCCGTTTCTCGACGGCAATGGTCGTCTGGGGCGCTTGCTGATGACGCTCCTGTTGTGCGAACAGCAGGTCTTGCAAAAACCGATGTTGTATTTGAGCCTCTATTTCAAAAGCCATCGCCAGTATTACTATGAACTGCTGAACAAAGTGCGGCTGACCGGCGATTGGGAAGCATGGCTCGATTTCTTCGCCGAAGCCGTCATCGTCACCGCCACGCAAGCCGTCGAAACCGCGCAGCAACTTCACAACCTTGCGACGCGGGATAGCGACACCATCGGCGTTCTGGGACGCGCCGCCCTGTCCGCGCAACAGGTACATCGGGCGTTGCTGGAACATCCCATCACCTCATCGGGCTGTCTGGCAGAAAAAACGGGGCTGACGCCCGCCACGGTGAACAAGGCGCTGAATCATCTGGAACAGTTGGGCATCGTGCGCGAACTCACCGCCCAAAAGCGCAACCGGCTTTTCAGCTATACTGACTACGTGAACATCATGAATCGGGGGACGGAGTTGCCCGACCAGTTTCCGGAATCGGGCGAGTTGGCTTGAATTCATCCAGCAAAAGGAACGTGAAATGAATACATTTTTTCTGTCCAGCGTATCCGGCAAACAAACAGGCTTAGCGCATTTGCGGGCATTGGACAAGGCGGCGACGGCTGCGAGAGAGAAAAATTGAAACCCGCCCCCGTCCCTTCTCATCCCCTTCGTGGCTGGAAAAAATGGTTGGCGCTTGCTTTGGCTTTACCATTGACGCTGTTCGTTTTTTACTTCTTTCCCGTCCTGCGTGAAATCGTGACGCCATCTTTTTCCGCCCCCCACAACGCAACGCCGCTGCCCGCGCCCACGGCTGGGTTCATCGGTCAACAGCTTGCTCATGCGCGGGTCAAAACGGCGTGGAACGACAAGGCGGCAATCGTGCGGCGGAATTTGCGCGACAACGCGCTTTCCGAAAACGATTTGAATATCCTCATCAGTGTTTACAAGGACGAAAGACTGCTGGAAATTCACGCCAAAAACGCCCGCGCAACGAACTTCAAAAAAGTGGCGGCATATGACCTTTGTCGGCTTTCCGGTAAGCTTGGGCCAAAGCGCAAACAGGGCGACCAGCAGGTGCCGGAAGGCTTTTATCACATCAACCGTTTCAATCCCGCCAGCAGCTATTACCTCTCGCTTGGCATCAATTATCCGAATTCCGCTGACCGGAAAAAGAGCGCCGCGACCGACCTGGGCGGCGACATTTTCATCCACGGTGATTGCGTGACCGTGGGCTGCCTGCCCATGACGGACGACAAAATCAAGGAAATCTACCTCTACGCCGTTCATGCCAAAAACAGCGGACAGGTAAAAATTCCGGTCTACATTTTCCCCTTCAAAATGACCGCCGCCACCTTTGCCCGCCATGCCGAAAAACACCGCAACGAGCCGGAATTATTGGCTTTCTGGCGGAATCTGCAAACGGGGTTTGAACGCTTTACTGCGAAAAACATGGCGCTGAATTTTTCGATTGACGAGGATGGCGGGTATCGTTTTTGATATAACGCAAACGGAATCTAATGGGGCGCGATGAAAAATAACCCGGAAGCGTCAATAGCGTTGTCCAGAAAGGGTTTCATATTTCCGTTCCTGCCGGTTATACCGCTGCCATTTACGCCGCCCGCGCCAATCTGCATCCGGTGTTGATTACCGGCGTGGCGCAGGGCGGGCAGTTGATGACGCTCCTGTTGTGCGAACAGCAGGTCTTGCAAAAACCGATGTTGTATTTGAGCCTCTATTTCAAAAGCCATCGCCAGTATTACTACGAACTGCTGAACAAAGTGCGGCTGACCGGCGATTGGGAAGCATGGCTCGATTTTTTCGCCGAAGCCGTCATCGTCACCGCCACGCAAGCCATCGAAACCGCGCAACAGGTACATCGGGCGTTGCTGGAACATCCCGTTACCTCATCGGGCTGTCTGGCAGAAAAAACGGGGCTGACGCCCGCCACGGTGAACAAGGCGTTGAACCATCTGGAACAGTTGGGCATCGTGCGCGAACTCACCGCCCAAAAGCGCAACCGGCTTTTCAGCTATACTGACTACGTGGACATCATGAATCGGGGGACGGAGTTGCCCGACCAGTTTCCGGAATCGGGCGAGTTGGCTTGAATTCATCCAGCAAAAGGAGCGTGAAATGAACACATTTTTTCTGTCCAGCATATCCGGCAAACAAACAGACCTGGCGCATTTGCGGGCATTGGACAAGGTGGCGACGGCGGGGGAAAAATTGCCATGACATCAAGTTACCCTCATGCGAGGGTTGTCGTTTGTTTTTCACTATGCCCTGCCGTGGTTGGGTTTTTTGTCGGAAGTTTCTGGGCATTCTCAATAATATGGGGACAACGCTCTGAGGAAGGATTTTTGGCTGCGCTCTCTGTGTTGGTAAAATTCTCTCTTCTTGGGGCGGTGTGGGGCATGATTATCTTTGGAATTCTCGCATTGTTGCTTGCCGGAGTTTATGCGTTGCTGGAATTACGCAGGTCATATCTGGCTGCTGTAACTGTCTTTTTGGGAGGCTCTCTGGGGGTGTTGGCGCAGGTGGCATTATTCGACATGAATAGTAGTTTATTAAGTAGTGAATTGAATGCAACCCTACTTGTATTCGTATTTCCTGCTGGTTTTTCTTCAATGCTCATGTCTTTTATTGCCTTTCCTACCAAGGAAAACCATGAGCAAACATAGCTCGGATACCCGCCCAATGTGGGTTGTACTTCGCTGACCCGCCCCGCGCGCTATAATCCTCCGCTCCCGATTTCCCCACACATGAAAGTTTCAACATGACCCAAACGACCCGCCACGTCCCCCTGCTCATTCTTGGTTCCGGCCCTGCCGGTTATACCGCTGCCATTTACGCCGCCCGCGCCAATCTGCGTCCGGTGTTGATTACCGGCGTGGCGCAGGGCGGGCAGTTGATGACGACGACCGAGGTCGATAACTGGCCTGCGGCGGTGGAGGGCATTCAGGGGCCGGAGTTGATGAGTCGGCTGGAAGCGCACGCGCGGCGCTTCGATACCGAGATGGTGTTCGACCACATCCACACGGCAAAGTTGCGGCAAAGCCCCTTCACCCTGATTGGCGACGATACGACCTACACCTGCGACGCGCTCATCATCGCCACCGGCGCGTCGGCGCAATATCTGGGTTTGCCATCGGAAGAAAAATTCAAGGGTCAGGGCGTATCCGCCTGCGCCACCTGCGACGGGTTTTTTTATCGCAACAAGCCGGTTGCCGTGGTGGGCGGCGGCAATACGGCGGTGGAAGAAGCCCTCTACCTCGCCAATGTCGCCAGCCATGTCAGCCTGATTCATCGCCGCGACACCTTCCGCGCCGAGAAAATCATGATTGACCAACTGTATCGCAAGGTGGAAGAAGGCAAAATCACGCTGGCGCTGGATTCCGTGCTGGAAGAAGTGCTGGGCGACGATGCCGGCGTGACGGGGCTGAAAGTCAAAAACCTGAAAAGCGGCGCGACGCGGCAAATCGACGTGCCGGGCGTGTTCATCGCCATCGGGCACAAGCCCAACACCGAACTTTTTGCCGGACAACTGGAACTGGAAAACGGCTATATCGTGACCCGTGGCGGTCGCCACGGACACGCCAGCCAGACCAGCGTCGAAGGGATTTTCGCCGCTGGCGACGTGCAAGACCAGATTTACAAACAAGCCATCACCAGCGCCGCCAGCGGTTGTCAGGCGGCGCTCGATGCCGAACGCTATCTGGATGCGTTGAAAGCCTGAACATCATGGCGCGACGACGTGCCCTGCATCCCGCCTTCGATGCGCTTGCCGGTTTGATGAAGGCGTCGGATGCCGCCGCGCCCAAACCCGCCAGACCCGAAAAACCCAGCCCGGAAAATGTGCCGACGGCGGCGGAGCGCGCCCTGTTCCGCGAGCGCATGGAAGGCGTGCGACCCTTGCCGCCCACTGACCGCGCCGCCCTCGCGCCGCCCAAACCGAAACTCGTCCCGCGCCAGCATGAGCAGGATGAAACCGGGGCGTTGCGGGAAGCGCTGAACGGCGCCTTCTCGCCCGAAGATTATTTGGAAGCCGAAGAAGCGTTTGCGCGGGCAGGTCTGCCGCGCCGCGTCCTCGCCGACTTGCGGCGGGGGCGCTGGGTGATTCAGGCGGAACTTGATTTGCACGGCTACACCCGCGAGGAAGCGCGCGATGCCCTGGGCGCATTCATCGGCGGCTGCCTCGCCCGTGGTCTGCGCTGTGTGCGTGTCATCCACGGCAAGGGACATTCCTCGCCCGGCGGCTTGTCGGTGTTGAAAACCCTCTCTCGCCAATGGCTCGCCCGCCGCGAAGAAATCCTCGCCTTCTGCGCGGCAAAGCCGCGCGACGGCGGCGAGGGGGCGTTGATTGTGTTGTTGCGCTCACAAAAGTAGGGGCGACCGCCTCGGTCGCCCCTACTTTTTGCCTACCCTTTTTTGTACCTTGTGCCCGATGTGGGCGACCGAGGGCGGTCGCCCCTACAGGATGAGGGCTTTTCATGTTCCGACCTATGTAAAATAGCAACCTCAATTTCCAATCCCGATAGACGTTTTCCCATGACCACCGACCTCATCTTGCAAGGCAGGGCGTTGCCGACTTTTTTGCTGGACAAATTGCTCGCCGCCACAGGCGCGCGTCAGCTTGCGCCCTGTCCGCCGCAAGTCGCCCGTTTTTCCGGCGCGACGCGCTCTTTAGCGTTTGAGGCGTTGATTCCGCAGATTGAAACGGAAGGCATCGACTGGGCGTTCATGCCCGCCGGACAGAAATTGCGGGACTACCGGCTGATTGCCTTCGACATGGATTCCACCCTCATCACCATCGAATGTATCGACGAACTCGCCGATTTCGCGGGTAAAAAGGCGGAAGTAGCGGCGGTGACGGCGGCGGCGATGCAGGGCGACATTGATTACCCGGAAAGTCTGCGCCGCCGTCTGGCGCTGCTGGCGGGGCTGGACGCGCGAGTGCTGGCGCGGGTCTATGGCGAGCGTCTGCTGCTTTCCCCCGGCGCGCGCGAATTGCTGGCGGCGGCGCAGGCGGCGGGTTTACGTACCGCCATCATTTCCGGCGGCTTCACCTACTTCACCGAACGCCTGCGAATCGAACTCGGCTTCGACTTCGCCACATCCAACGAACTGGAAATTTCCGGCGGCAAAATCACTGGCCGCGTGGTGGGCGACATCGTTGACGCCAAAGCCAAAGCGGGGCATCTGGCGCGCATCAAGCGAGAATCGGGAATCCCGACGGAACAGGTCATCGCCGTGGGCGACGGGGCGAATGATGTGCTGATGATGGCGGAAGCGGGGCTTTCCGTCGCCTATCACGCCAAACCAGCGACCCGCGCGAAGGCGGATGTGGCGTTGCGTTTTTCCGGGTTGGACGGGTTGTTGCGGCTGTTCAATTAACGCGCCGCCGCGTAGGTTTCCGCAAAAATCGCCTGATTGATGACATAAACATCGCGGAAATCCGTTTCCGGCGTAGCAATGTAGTCGCCTGCCTGACCGAGAAAGTATTTTTCCTTGTCCCAGTGAGTGAACACCTTGGTGGGGCGGCGGAGCTTGATGGCGCGGATTTGTTTGTCGGCTTTGGGCAGACAGACACGGGTGACGGGCGACAGGGGAACCCGCTTGCCGGTCAGTCGCTCGATGACGGCGGGCGGATAGGCGGCAGAGGAAACGAAGGGTTCCCCCGTGATGTCGTATTCCTGCTCGAATTTCTGGCGCTTGATGGGATACACCTCGTTGTTGATGCCAATCATGATGTAGATGTCGTGCGCGGCAATCATGTCGATGTCGCCTTCGAGGGTGCGGATGCAAATCGGCGTTTTGGCGGGGAAAAGGTCTTCGAGGCGAGCAAAGCCCAGTGGTCGCCGGAGTTTGACAAAGCGGGGCGCGGCGGCGAAATTCAGTGTGTGCCGGTCGCAATACACCAGATCGTAATTACGCTGATATTTTTTGATGCGCTGGCGCAGGTATTCGTCCGGCGACACGCCGGGGGCGACCTGCTCAATGCCGACGAAGCTGAGGTACGCTCCGGCCTTGTCGATGCTGCCGCCGCCAGAGCCGGTTTCATGGATCAGAAACGCCGCCAGCTCGTTTGCCATGATTTCGCGCGTCGTGCTGCGGATGGAAAGTTTGAGTCCGGTCAGCAGATGGCAATAGACGATGCAAGCGGAAAACTGGTCAACCTGGCGCGCGATGTCGGAGGAGAAGCCCAAAATGTTGGGGTCGCAATTTTCGGCCTGGAGCAAGCCGATGTCGTCGAGGAGCTTTGAAGACGACAGGGTATGGGAAACAATGGCGAGTTCGCTGACGGTCAGTTCGGAGTGTTTCAACTGCTTCATGATTTGCCCGTCCACCGGCATGAATTCCGCCAGATCGTGATCGAGCGGATGCCGGATTTCCGAGAAGTGATGGGTGTCGGTGAACAGCCCGTAATACAGCGCGTCATAAACATTGGGCGCGGCGGCAAAATCAAAACCGGCCTGGCGCATCAAATCCCAGATGAGGGTCGCGCAACTGCCCAGCGCCGGACGAATGATAACATTTTCGGTTTCGGGAATTTCCGGCCAATGGTGGTCGAAAACCGCCACCGCGTCTGCCGGAAATCGGGTGACATTGCCCGCGCCGTACTGACAATCAACGGTGATGAGCAGGTCGGGCGGCGCTTCCAGGGTTTCGACATATTGAATCGGGATGTCCAGCAGGTCGAGCATCAGTTTCAGGTTGGGCTTGGTGATGCGGTTTTTACCGCTATACACCAGCCGCGCCGCGCCGCCGATGGATTCAATGTATTTTTGCAGCGCAAAACCGCTGGCAAGCGTGTCCGGGTCGGGAACGTCATGGCACTGGATGACGATGTTTCGGTATTGGCGCAGGTCTTCCAGATTCACTGCGCGTCCCCGGTGGTGGCGGCGGCGGCTGGTTTCAGAACGGTGAAGGGAATGCGGATGACGAGGGTCGGCGCATCCAGTATCTGATCGTTGATGTGCGCCTGAATTTCATATTCGCCCGGTTCGCCGGGAGCGTTGAAACTCATGTGCTGATCCCGGTCGCGCGTGGGTTCGTAAACGGTGTAATCACCCCGCTTGGGATTTTTCGGAAAAAGACCGACCAGCGCGCCGTCTTCGATCATCTGCTTGGACACGCCGGAAATCTTGATATTGATGTTCTCTTCCGGCGCGAAAGTCGTTTTTTCGAGCGTGACCGAAAAGGCGTTGTGCGAATTGCCCCGCACCGTGAATGCCGCCGCGCCGATGAGCGACGCGAGGCGCATGTGCTTGTCGTCGTCATACAGCCGGACTTCATACTTGCCCGCTTTTTCCGGCGCGTGCAGCTTGATGTGAATCGGCGCTTTCGGATTGGCGGCGTCAATGTCATCCGGCTCGACAAAGCGATGCGCGATATATTTGCCGTGTGTGGCGTCGGCGGAGGAAATGGTGATGATGACGCCCTTGGCAATCATTTCCGGCGACAGTTTTGAAAGAGTGAGGAAAATAGGCTCGACCGGCGCGAAGGTCGATTTTTCCAGCGCCAGCGTTTTGCCGGTCGGCGTGGATTCGGGGATAGCTACCTGCGCTTGCGGCGGCGGCGCTGTTTCCGCTACGGTTTCCGGTTCAGTGATTGCGGGACTTTCACCGCTTGCGGGCGCGGACGCAGGCGCGGGCGCTACGGACGCGGATTGTTCCGGCGGAACACCGCTTTCGTCCGGCTGTTCAGGCAAGGCGAACAAAACCGCCGCGCCGATGAGCGCCGCCGCCAACGCGCCCCCCGCCAGATATTTCAGCCACGGACGTTGCGACGCTGCCGACGTTGGCTCCACCGGAATGTAAGCCGCATCCTGCCCGTCTTTTCGCATGACCTTGTTATAAATCAGCGCATTGCAAATCTGATTGGCGACAAACTGCGGCGTGTCGATGTCCGTAATGCCCTGCGTCGCGTTCAGCCCCAACGCCAATCCCGGCGGCAGCACATCAATGCCATCCAGATAAACCGGAATCACCTTGATTTTGTGGTTGAGCGCGAATTCAATCTCGGCGCGGACATATTGGGAATTGACCGCGTCCTTTGAAGCGAACAGCACAAACGCCTTGCATTCTTTGATGGCAATGGCAATTTCATCCGTCCATTTGGAACTGATGGTAATGCCCCTGTCGTACCAGATGGCGTACCCGCCAGCGGCGACGCGCTCGATAATGGGGAAAACAACTTCGGCGTCCTGATGGGCATAACTGATAAAAACAAAGGAATCATTGTCATAGCTGCAAGGAATGACGTTACAACTGGTTTTTTTCTCTGCCATGATGCGCTTCCTGTGAGGTTCGGTTTGCCGGATTTGCAAATTCTACGACATCGACGATAGATTGTCGTAAGCGCATTGAATTTCCATGTGGAGGCGTTCCCGCCCCGCCATGTTTACTTCGCCGCCAACACCCAAACCCCATCCCAT
>JAITSU010000008.1 GCA_031287525.1 Zoogloeaceae bacterium
GCCGGCCGCGCGCGGCGACATTCGCATTTAACGAGTGGATGGTTCTGGTCGGGGGTTTTTACAAAAACCGCCGGAGGTTACCTCGGGCGCGCTCGGTGAGCGCGCCCTACCTGAAAGCCCTACCTGAAAGCGCCCTACCTAAAAGCTTACTGCCTTTTATCGTCCGCCATCGCCTGTTGCGTCGCCGGACGCGCGGCGACGTTTTCCTTGAACGCCGCCAGATGGGTGAGTCCGTCAAGATTGACTTTAACAAGGGATGTCCAGCCCAGCACGGTGAACAGGTAAGCGTCGGCGACGGTGAAGTTTGCGCCGAACTGGTAATCGTTGTCGCCGATTTCACTGTCCAGCCAGACAAAAAGCGCTCGCAACTGCGCCCGTATTTCTGCCTGAATTTCGTCCGACGCGCCGCAAAAGAGCGGGCCGAAGCGTTTGTGCAATTCTGTGGCGATGAAGTTCAGGCGTTCCTGCAATTTGTAGCGGGCAAAGCTGCCGTTCGCGGGGGCAAGGTTTTTGGCTGGCGCGAGGTCGGCGATGTATTGCAGGATGGCGGCATTTTCCAGCAGACGCTCGCCATGATCGAGTTCCAGCAGCGGCACATAGCCCAAGGGGTTGATGGTTTTGAAATCCGTGCCGTCGGCGAGGGTGTTGGCGCGCAGGTCGACGCGCACCGCTTCGTAGGGCAAACCGGCTTCCTGCAAGGCAATTCTTGGGGCGAGTGAACAGGCTCCGGGGGCGTAGTAGAGTTTCATGGTTTTTTTCCTTTGTAAAATTGGGGTGGGCGATGGAACATCGCCCCTACATTATCGCGCTTAACCATTTGCGGGCTTCATTTTCGTCCATTCCGGCGCGTTCTGCCCAATCCCGCAACTGGTCTGCGCCGATTTTCGGGATGGCGAAATACCTGGCTTCCGGGTGGGCGAGGTAGAAACCCGCCACCGAAGCGGCGGGGGTCATGGCGCAGGATTCGGTGAGGGTCATGCCGATGCGGGCTTCGGCTTGCAGCAGGCGGAAAATTTCGCGCTTGGCGGTGTGGTCAGGGCAGGCGGGATAGCCGGGGGCGGGGCGGATGCCGATGTATTTTTCAGCAATCAGGTCGGCGGTATCCAGCGTTTCGTCGGCGGCGTAGCCCCAGTAATTGCGGCGGACTTCGCGGTGCAGCCATTCGGCGGCGGCTTCGGCGAAGCGGTCAGCGAGGGTTTTCAGGAGAATGGCGTTGTAATCGTCGTGCGCGGCTTCAAAAGCGGCGACCCGTTCGTCAATGCCCAGTCCGGCAGTGACGATAAAGATGCCCGCCCAATCGGGAATGCCGCTTTCTTTGGTGGCGACGAAATCGGCGAGCGCGAGATTTTGGCGTCCTGCGGGTTGTTTGTGTTGCTGGCGCAACCCATGCCAACGTCCTTGTTCCTGCTGGCGGCTTGCGTCCGTGTAAAACACAAGGTCATCGCCGACGCGGGCGGCGGCGGAGAGGGCGACGACGCCTTTGGCTGCCAGCCAGTTCTCGCGGACGATTTTTTCCAGCATGGCTTTGGCGTCGCTAAAAAGCTGGCGGGCGGTTTCGCCGACAACTTCATTGTGCAGAATCGCCGGATAGCGACCCGCCAAATCCCAGCTTTGGAAGAAGGGCGTCCAGTCGATGACCTCGGCAAGTCGGGCGAGATCGAAGTTGATTTCATGCAGCCCACACTTCTGTGGCGCGACAGGTTGAAACTTGTTGTCCCAAACAAAAACATTGGCGCGGGCTTCCGCGAGCGTAACCAGCGTCGCGCCCTTGCGACCCGCGTGTTCGTCGCGCAACGCGGCGTATTCGTCCGCCAGTTCTTGCCGATAGGCGGTTTGCTGTTCAGTGGACAACAAACGGGTGACGACGCCGACGGCGCGTGAGGCGTCCGCCACATACGCCACGCTGCCTTCGTAGTGCGGAGCAATCTTGATGGCGGTGTGGGCGCGGCTGGTGGTCGCGCCGCCAATCAGGAGCGGCACGTCGAAGCCCTGCCGCTGCATTTCGGCGGCGACATGGCGCATTTCTTCCAATGACGGCGTAATCAAACCGGAAAGCCCGATGGCTTGTGCGCCGTGTTCGCGGGCGGCGTTCAGAATCTTTTCGCAAGACACCATTACGCCCAGATCGACCACTTCGTAACCGTTGCAGCCCAAGACCACGCCAACGATATTTTTACCGATGTCATGGACATCGCCCTTCACCGTGGCGATAACGATTTTGCCCTTGCTGGCGGCGCCGGTACGCAGTTTTTCGGCTTCGATGTAGGGAATCAGATGCGCCACCGCCTGTTTCATGACGCGAGCGGATTTGACCACTTGCGGCAGGAACATCTTGCCCGCGCCGAAAAGGTCGCCCACAGCGTTCATGCCGCGCATCAACGGCCCTTCGATGACCGCCAGCGGCGGTTTGCCAGCGGCTTCCAGCGCGGCGCGGATTTCTTCGGTATCCGCCGCCACGAAATCGGTAATGCCTTTGACCATCGCATGTTCGAGGCGTTTTTCCACCGGCTGCTCCCGCCAGGAGAGGTCGGGGCCATGCGCGCGCGATTGACCGCCTTCCTTCACCGTTTGCGCGAATTCGACCAGCGCGTCGCTGGCGCCGGCATGACGGTTCAATACCACGTCTTCCACCTTCTGCCGGAGTTCGGGGTCGAGTTCGTCGTAGACGCCCAGCATACCGGCGTTGACAATCCCCATTGTCATGCCCGCTTGAATGGCGTGGTAGAGGAAGACGGTGTGAATCGCCTCGCGCACCGGGTCGTTGCCGCGAAAGGCGAAGGAAACATTGGAAACGCCGCCGGAAATCTGCGCGTGCGGCAGATTTCCGCGTATCCAGCGCGTCGCCTGAATGAAATCCACGGCATAGTTGTCATGCGCTTCAATGCCGGTGGCGATGGCAAAAATGTTCGGGTCGAAAATAATGTCCTGCGGCGGAAAACCGATGCTCATCAGCAAATCGTAAGCGCGTTGGCAAATCGCCCGTTTGCGCTCGTAGCTGTCCGCCTGCCCCGCCTCGTCGAACGCCATGATGACCGCCGCCGCGCCGTAACGCCGCGTCAGTTTTGCCAACGCCAAAAACTTTTCCTCGCCCTCTTTCATGGAAATGGAATTGACGATGCCCTTGCCCTGAATGCACTTCAGCCCGGCTTCAATCACTGCCCAACTGGACGAATCCACCATGATGGGTACACGCGCGATGTCCGGTTCGGAAGCGACGAGATTCAGGAATTTTTGCATCGCGGCGACGGAATCCAGCATCGCCTCGTCCATGTTGATGTCGATGATCTGCGCGCCGTTTTCCACCTGTTGCCGCGCCACGGCGAGGGCGTCGTCATAGCGTTCTTCCAGAATCATGCGGGCGAAGGCGCGCGAGCCGGTAACGTTGGCGCGTTCGCCGACATTCACATAAAGGCTCTCTGCGCCCATGTTGAAAGCTTCCTGACCGGAGAGGCGTAACTGCGGCTTGATGTCGGGAATGACGCGAGGCAGAGTTCCGGCAACGGCTTTTGCCACGGCAGCGATATGCAGCGACGTCGTGCCGCAACAGCCGCCGACGATATTGACCAGACCATGCCGCGCCCAATCCGCAATTTCATCCGCCAGAGATTCCGGCGTTTCGTCGTAACCCGTCGGCGCCAGCGGATTGGGCAAACCGGCGTTCGGGTGGGCGGAAACGAAGCAATCGCAAATCCGCGACAATTCTTCCACATAGGGACGCAATTCTTTCGCGCCCAAGGCGCAATTCAGCCCGAAGGAAAGCGGGCGGATGTGGGCGAGCGAATTCCAGAAGGCTTCCAGCGTTTGTCCCGACAAGGTGCGACCGGAGGCATCCACGATGGTGCCGGAAATCATCACCGGCCAGCGCCGCCTGACGCGCTCAAAAAACAGTTCCAGCGCAAAAAGCGCGGCCTTGGCATTCAGGGTGTCGAAAATGGTTTCCACCAGCAAAATGTCCGCGCCGCCTTCCACCAGGCCGGTGATCGCCTCAAAATAGCCGGAAACCAGTTCGTCAAAGGTCACATTGCGCGCGCCGGGGTCATTTACATCCGTGGAAAAAGACGCCGAGCGCGAAGTCGGCCCCAACACGCCCGCCACGAAACGCGGCTTGTCCGGATTTTTTGCCGTGTAGGCGTCGCAGAGTTCACGCGCCAGTTTCGCGCTCTCAAAATTCAGTTCGTAGACCAGTTCCGTCAGGTTGTAATCCGCCTGCGACATGGCGGTGGCATTGAAGGTATTGGTTTCGATGATGTCCGCGCCCGCCAGCAAATATTGCTCGTGAATTTCATGAATCACATCGGGGCGAAACAGGGTCAACAGGTCGTTGTTGCCTTTCAAATCATGCGGATGGTCAGCCAGCCGTTCGCCGCGATAATCCGCCTCTGTCAAGCCATACTGCTGAATCATGGTGCCCATCGCGCCATCCAGAATCAGCAAACGTTGTTGCAACAGGGTGGTCAATTCGGCGGTGCGGTCGGCTTGCATTTTCTGGAACTCCGGGAAAAACAACGCCACTGCATGACAGTGGCGTTAATGGGAAAGCGGTTGAACTGGTTTTCAGCTTGCGGGCGCTGCTTTACTGCCCTTTTGGATTGGGACCGTATTGGTTTTCACCGGGCTGGCTGTCCAGACAGTAGAAAACCAGCAGGACAATACAACCAATAGAATTAACAAACGGAATGACCTGAAGAAGAAGCCACCACCCACTCCGTCCGGTATCATGCAGTCTTCTTATGGCAAGCGCCAAACCAGGCACGATCAAACCAATCGCAACAAGAAAGTAAATCCCGAAAACCAGGATTCCCAAAATATCGCTGATTGCAAAACAAATGCCAGCCACTATCACGAACACAAGCGCGATAAGAAACCAAAACAGACCGAACATCCAGAATTCCTGCCGCGCCGCGCGACCCTCAAAATCCGCGTACTTCGTTTTGAGTATGCTCAAAAAATACTTTTCCACTGCTTCCATTGCGTTCTCCCGACGAGAAGGGTAAAAAGAGCGCACATCTTAGCATAATGCGGATGGAGTTCAGTGACGTTCCCGCCATGATGCCGTTAAGCAGATCAGTTCGCCCGCGTCGAACAAAGCTGTGCACAAACTGTCAGTCATTTCTGGACAAACGACGCAGAAGCCAGGCTGTGGATAATTTGTCCCCTTTCCGCTCCCAGCTTTGCCAGCCACTTTCCAGGAACCGGAATTTCATGATAAACATATGAATATGAATGATTTTTTTAATTTCTCCACAGACTTGTTCGGTGCTTTATAGTAGTCGTTGTTGTATACATAAATACTGAACAAGCAATGGGCAGCGTGGCTGCCCTTTCAAAAGGAGCTTCTCATGCCCACCCTGTTCGACCCGCTGCAAGCCGGAGAATTCCGGCTTCCCAATCGTATCATCATGGCGCCGATGACCCGTTGTCGCGCCGACGCCGGACATGTGCCCAACGCTTTGATGGCGGAGTATTACAAGGCGCGCGCCGATGCCGGTCTGATCATTTCCGAAGGTGTGCCAGTGTCGCCGCAGGGCGTCGGCTATCCCAATGTACCCGGACTCTGGAACGCGGAACAGGTCGTGGGCTGGAAACAGGTGACAGACGCCGTGCGTCAGGCGGGCGGGCGCATCATCGCGCAGCTTTGGCACGTCGGGCGCGTTTCCGATCCGGTGTATCTGAACGGCGAATTGCCGGTCGCGCCCAGCGCCATCGCGCCGGAAGGTCACGTCAGCCTGCTGCGCCCCATGAAACCCTTTGTTACGCCGAGAGCGTTGGCGACTGAGGAAATTCCCGCCATTGTCGAAGCCTTCCGGCAAGGCGCGCAAAACGCTGAAAAAGCGGGTTTCGACGGCGTGGAAATTCACGCTGCCAACGGCTATCTGATTGACCAGTTTTTGCAGGATGGCGTCAATAAACGTACCGACGCTTACGGCGGCACTATTGAAAATCGCGCCCGCCTGTTGCTGGAGATTACCGACGCTGCCGCTTCCGTCTGGGGCGCTGGTCGTGTCGGCATACACCTCGCGCCGCGCTGCGATTCGCACAGCATGGGCGACAGCAATCCGCTGGCAACTTTTTCGTATGTGGCAAAAGAACTCGGCAAACGCCGTGTCGCTTTCATTTTTACCCGCGAAGGACAAGGGCCGGGGCTGATCGGGCCGCAGTTGAAAGCGGCGTTCGGCGGCGTGCTCGTCGCCAATCAGGGCTTGGACAAGGAAAGCGGCAACCGCATCCTCGCAGCCGGGTTAGCCGACGCCATCGGGATTGGCGTACCCTACATCGGCAATGCCGATCTGGTGGAACGTCTGCGAAAAGACATCCCCTTAAATCCGCCCAGACCGGAATTTTTTTATGGAGGGGGACGCGAAGGTTATCTTGATTAACCGCGTAGGGGCGGGTTTCAAACCCGCCCATCGCGTTCAGACAACGTAACGGCGGGCAGGTTTCAAACCTGCCCCTACACAAAAAAGCGCACAAAAAAACGCGCAAAAAAACGGCGGACATTGCGCCCGCCGTTTTTTTATTTCGCGTCGTCCGCCAGCGCCGCCGCCTTGTCCGTATTTTCCCAGGTGAATTCCGGCTCATCACGACCAAAGTGACCGTAAGAAGCGGTTTTCTGGTAAATCGGGCGCAGCAGGTTCAAGGCTTTTACGATGCCCTTGGGACGCAGGTCAAAATGGGCGCGTACCAGTTCGGTGAGCTTTTCGTTGGAAACTTTGCCCGTGCCGAAGGTTTCCACCGCGATGGAAGTCGGCTGCGCGACGCCGATGGCGTAGGAAATCTGCACCTGACAACGGTCAGCCAGATTCGCCGCGACGATGTTTTTGGCAACGTAACGGGCGGCGTAGGCGGCGGAACGATCGACCTTGGAGGGGTCTTTGCCGGAGAACGCGCCGCCGCCGTGCGGGGCTGCGCCGCCGTAGGTGTCAACGATGATTTTGCGTCCGGTCAAGCCGCAATCGCCTTGCGGGCCGCCAACCACGAAACGTCCGGTCGGGTTAACCAGATATTTGATTTCGCCCCGAATCAATTCCTTCGGCAGCACGGGTTTAACGATTTCTTCAATCACCGCTTCGCGCAGGGCGGCAAGCTCGATGTCGGGAGAATGTTGGGTGGAGAGCACCACGGTGTCGATGGCGGCGGGTTTGCCATCCACGTAACGCAGGGTGACTTGTGACTTGGCGTCCGGTCGCAGCCAGGGCAGGCGTCCGTCTTTACGCAACTGGCTTTGCCGCTCAACCAGCCGGTGCGAAAGGTGAATCGCCAGCGGCATCAGCACGGGCGTTTCGCGGCAGGCGTAACCGAACATCAAGCCCTGATCGCCCGCGCCCTGATTCAACGGGTCATCCTGCGCGTGGTCGACGCCCTGCGCGATGTCCGGGCTTTGCCGGTCATAGGCGACGAGCACCGAGCAACCCTTGTAGTCGATGCCGTAATCGGTGTTGTCATAGCCGATGCGCTTAATGACATCACGCGCGACCTGAATGTAATCGACATTGGCGTGGGTGGTAATTTCACCCGCCAGAATGACGAGTCCGGTATTGCAGAGGGTTTCGGCAGCGACGCGCCCCGCTGTGTCCTGGCTCAGAATGGCGTCCAGAATGGCGTCGGAAATCTGGTCGGCAACCTTGTCGGGATGACCTTCGGAAACGGATTCCGAAGTAAAAAGAAAATCACTCATTTGTTGGCTCCTTGGGTCGGGTTATCCGGCGTTACCGGCTTCGACCCAGAAGCGGCGACGCTTTAGCGGTATTTATGAATCGCCCCGCAAGTTGTCTGTTTAACTCGGCGATCTGGTAATCTTAATGTTTTTTTCCGGCGACGCAAGCCCCTTGTTGTCATGGTTTTTCTTTTTCGCCTCCTGAGCCATCTGCCCCTCGTCTGGCTGCATCGCCTTGGCGCGCTGGTGGGCGCGTTGATTTACCTCGCCTCGCCCCGCTATCGGCGCAACCTGCAAAATAATCTGGCGCAGGCGGGTTTGCCCGAAAAATTGCGTTGGCAAGCGGCGGCGGAAGCGGGCAAGCAAATGCTGGAACTCGCCCGTATCTGGCTCAAGTCTCTGGAAGAAGCCAATGCCCAGGTGGTTGAAGTCGTGGGTTGGGAGCTGGTCGAAGCGGCGCAGGCGAGCGGCAAGGGTATTTTGTATCTGACGCCGCATCTGGGTTGTTTTGAGATGACCGCCCAGTATTTGTCCGCCTTTGGTGAAATTACCGTGCTGTATCGCGCGCCTCGTCAAAAAAGTCTGCAAAAAATGATTCTCGCGGGTCGAAAGCGTGCACATCTGCATCTGGCGCCCGCTGACCTTTCCGGTGTGCGCGCCCTGATTCGGGCGCTGAAAAAAGGCGAAGCCGTCGGCATGTTGCCTGACCAGGCGCCCAAAACGGGCGAAGGCGCGTGGCTGGATTTTTTCGGGCGTCCCGCCTACACCATGACGCTGGCGGCGCGGCTCTCCGAAACCGGCGCGGCGGTACTGACCGTCTGGGGCGAACGCCTGCCGCAGGGACGCGGTTATCGTCTGCATTTTCAAGCGCCGCGACATGAATTGAATGGCGACACGCTGGCGCGAGCGCAACAGATTAACCATGAGATTGAGGCGCTGGTGCGGCAATGCCCGACGCAATATCTGTGGGGCTACAATCGCTACAAGGGAAGTCAGGATTCAGGAATCAGGAATCAAAAATCAGAACCGGAATCAGCATAAGCGAACGAATGACAAAAATTTTCTCCGCATTTTTCTCCTATGCCAGCGTGGGCGCGCTCTGGTTTTTGCACTGGCTGCCCCTGCCCCTGCTGCGGTTTTTGGGGCGCGTTTTGGGGCTGTTGTTATTCTGTTTCGCGCGCAAACGGCGTCAGGTTGCCCGTATCAATTTGCGACTCTGTTTTCCGAATTTGAGCGAAGCCGAACGCGCGCGGCTTGTACGTCGCCATTTCGTCGTTTTCGCCCAATCGCTGCTTGACCGTTCACTGCTCTGGTGGGCGGGGCGCGAACGGCTCGAACGCCTGATTCATCTCAAAGGCGCGGAACATTTGCGGCGCGGCGACGGCTGCCCTACCCTGATTCTTGCGCCGCATTTCGTCGGGCTGGACGCGGGCGGCATTGCGATTGCCCTGAACACCTCCGTGGTCAGCGTCTATTCCAACCAGAAAAATCCGGTCTTCAACGCCGTTTTTCTCGCCGGTCGAATGCGCTTCAACGCGCCGGTGCTGCTCTCCCGTCAGGAAGGAATGCGCCGCGCATTAAAAAGCATGAAACAGGGGTTGCCGTTTTATTATCTGCCGGACATGGATTTTGGGCGCAAAGAATCCATATTTGTGCCCTTTTTTGGCGTGCCTGCTGCTACCATCACAGGCGTTTCCCGACTGGCGCGAATCACCCACGCCAAAGTTGTTCCCTGCATCGCCCGCATGACAGCCCAAGGCTATGACATCGAACTGATACCGCCCTGGGCGCATTTCCCCGGCGCAAGCGTGGAAGACGACACGGCGTACATGAACCAATACATTGCCCGTCAGGTGGAAACCATGCCGGAACAGTATTACTGGCTGCACAAACGCTTCAAAACCCGTCCGCCCGACGAAGCGAAAATTTACCCATCATGAATTCGACCCTGCCCAATATCGACATCAAACCCGTCACCCCACCGGACGTTCCAGCCATTGCCGCGCTGGCGCGAAAAATCTGGCAAGCGACCTATTCCGACATCATCACCCGGCAACAAATCGACTATATGCTCGAACAGCGCTACAACAGCGCGCGGCTGAACGATGATCTGAAGGCGCCCGACAAATGGTTTGACCAGATTTTCGCGGACGACCACCGCGCGGGGTTTGCCGCTTGCGAACTTTGCAAGGGCGAATACAAACTGGATAAACTCTACGTCCACCCGGATTTTCAGCGCAAAGGTCTGGGCGGCGCGCTCATCACCCACGCCGCCGCCCGCGCCAGAAAACTGGGCTATCCCGCCGTGATTCTGGCAGTGAACAAACACAACGAAAACGCCATCAAGGCATATCAGAAGCACGGCTTTAGCGTGCGTGAATCTGTCGAAACGAATATCGGGCAAGGGTTTATCATGGATGATTACATTATGGAAAAACGGATCTGAATCGCCATGAAACTCAAATTTTCCAAGATGCACGGGCTGGGCAACGATTTTGTTGTCATTGACGGTGTGCGGCAGAAGGTCGAGTTGACGCCGGAGCAGGCGCGGTTTCTTGCTGACCGGCATTTCGGCGTCGGTTGCGACCAGTTGTTGCTGGTCGAAGCCAGTGAGCAGCCGGATGTGGATTTTCGCTATCGCATTTTCAATGCCGATGGCGGCGAGGTCGAACAATGCGGTAACGGCGCGCGCTGTTTCGCGCGTTTCGTGCATGAGACGGGGCTGGCGTACAAGCGGGAAATTCGCGTCGCCACGCAAAAAGGCGTCATCACGCCGCGTCTGGAAAACAACGGGCAGGTGACGGTCGACATGGGCGCGCCGCGTTTTTCCCCGGTCGAAATTCCTTTCATCAGCGATAAAGAACAGCTTAGCTACCCGCTCGAAATTGAGGGTGATCACGCGACGACCACGCTGCAAATCAGCGTCGTTTCGATGGGCAATCCCCATGCCGTGCAGGTGGTCGCCAATGTGGACGCCGCGCCGGTCGCCGAACAGGGGCCGTTGATTCAGGCGCATCCGCGTTTTCCTGAACGGGTGAATGCGGGTTTCATGCAAGTGCTGGATCGCGGGCATATCCGTTTGCGCGTGTTCGAGCGCGGCGCGGGCGAGACGCTGGCTTGCGGCACGGGCGCTTGCGCCGCTGTCGTGGCGGGGATTCGGCGGGGCTTGCTGGATTCGCCGGTCGCCGTCGCCACCCGTGGCGGTTCACTCACCATTGCATGGAACGGGGTGGGTTATCCCGTGTTAATGACCGGCCCTGCCGTGACTGTTTTTACCGGAGAAATCGAGCTATGAAGACCGAAGAAGTCATTCAATACCTGGAACAGAATCCGCAGTTTTTCGACCTCTGCGCTGACCGGCTGGCGGCGATTTTTGTGCCGCATCCGCACGGCGGGCGCACCATTTCGCTCACCGAACGGCAGATGCTTGCCCTGCGCGACAAAAACCGGCAACTGGAAGGGAAGCTCGGTGAACTGCTGGCATTTGGCGAGGAAAATGATGTCATCAGCGAAAAAATGCATCGTCTTGGCGTGGCGTTGATTGCCGTCGAAACTTTTCAGGCGGCGCTGACGCTGATCAATTTTCACCTGCGCGACGATTTTTCCATTCCGCATGTCGCCCTGCGGGTGTGGGAAAAACCCAGAGGCATCGCCGACCTGCCCGAATTCGCCGCCGTCAGCGCCGATTTGCAAGGTTTTGCCGAAAGCCTGACGCGACCCTACTGCGGCGCGACCGCCAGTCTGGAAGCGACCACCGGCGTCGGCGCGACCGCGTGGTTTG
This sequence comes from Zoogloeaceae bacterium, assembly GCA_031287525.1. GTDB lineage: Bacteria > Pseudomonadota > Gammaproteobacteria > Burkholderiales > Rhodocyclaceae > Azovibrio. The sequence continues at coordinate 11,436 of JAITSU010000008.1, forward strand.
GCGAACACGCGCCGCGCATCCGCTCGCAAGCCCTGGTCGCCCTGCGTAATGGCGGCGGCGCGATCGGCATGGTGGCATTGGGCAGCGAAGACGGCGAACGCTTTTACAGCGGCATGGGCGCGCTCTATCTGGAACGTCTGGGCGAACTCATCTCCGCCGTGCTGGGGCGGGTGACGCATAGCGCGTTGTGATTCAGGTGACAGGGGGCAGGTGTCAGGTGACAGAGGGAGTTGGTGACGCATCGCGTCGCCAACTTCAAGGACGGCATTGGGCAGAGGGGAAACGACATGGTTTACGTACTCGAAACGATAACGGATGACGATGTTTCAAAGATTCTCGCGGATGCGAAGTCTGACCCGGATGTGCACTTACCTGTTAACAATGAATATTGGAGAGAAAGAATAGACCGTGATGGTAGATCGCGTTGGGCAATTGACCGACAGGAAAACTCCTATTTGTTCTGTTCTAGGTATGATAATAAATCATGCTACGCGAGATTTTGGTTTTTTTATAAGCACAAGATTTGGATTGTTTACATGAATTTAATCCGTGCTAGTGCTCGACGTAAGCACATACGCGGGTGGGTATCGTTGGATGCTACCTTTTCATCCTCACCACCGGAAGATGTGGACTTTCAAAAAAATTTTACGGAAGCGTATGAGGTTCTCTATGCAGAAGAAAACCGTAAAAGACCAGAGTTGTACCCTGAACCTGTCTTTAACGACAAAGAAGGAATGGCGCAGGAATGGACAACGCCATATGTATAACGGCGTATTGACATGAATACCGAGACGAATCCCGCAGCGCTGGTGGCGGCATACCTTGCCTACCTTTCCGGTCAGCGTCGTCAGTCGGCGCATACCTTGACCGGCTACGCGCATGAGCTTGATCGTTTGTTAACCGCTGCCGACGGGCAGACGTTTGATCGTCTGGACGCGCTTGCCATTCGTCGCCACATCGCCATCCTGCATTCGCGTGGGCTTTCCGGTCGCTCGCTGGCGCGGCTGCTTTCCGCGTGGCGCGGGTTTTATAAATGGCTGCAACAGGAAGGCAAGGTCGGGCAAAATCCCTGTCTGGATATTCGCGCGCCCAGGTCGGCGCGGCGTTTGCCCGATGCGCTTTCGGTTGAAGAAAGTGGCGGGTTGATGGAGAACGCCGAGCGTGATGAAGAAGGCGACGAGCGTCTTGCCTTGCGCGATTGCGCCATGTTTGAACTGTTTTATTCGTCGGGGTTGCGCCTCGCGGAACTCCACAGTCTGAATCTCGACGCGCTCGCCGACATCCTTGCCGAAGGCGAGGTGCGGGTGACGGGCAAGCGCAACAAAACCCGTATTGTGCCGGTGGGCAGCAAGGCGCGGGAAGCCATTGATGCCTGGACGCAAGCGCGTATCAGTCTTGCCGCGCCGGATGAAACGGCGCTGTTTGTCAGTCTGCGCGGCACACGCATTACCATGCGGATGATTCAGAAACGCCTCGATAAACGGGCGTTGAAAAACGGGTTTTCCACGCATGTGCATCCGCACATGCTGCGCCACTCCTTCGCCTCACACATGCTGCAATCCAGCGGCGACCTGCGGGCAGTGCAGGAAATGCTGGGGCATAGCAGCATCGCTTCGACGCAGGTTTATACCCATCTGGATTTTCAGCATTTGAGCGCGGTTTATGACAAGGCGCATCCGCGCGCGCGCAGACGGGATTCCAATCAACAGGAATAGGGCATAAAAAAACCTGGTCAGGTTCGACCAGGTTTTTTTGCAATGTAGCGACGCTTATTTTTTTACGGTTGTGCGTTTCGCGGCAGCGGCAACCTGGGAAGTTGCGTTGGTGACCGCCTTGATATTGGCTTCCGCGATGGCGTTAGCTTGCCTGGACAGGCTGTTCAGTTGTTCGTAAACACGACCAGAGGAATCCAGGAAAGTTTTTACGGTAGCGGCGATGATGTCATTGCCGGGAGCGGATTTGGTCTTGTCCAGACTGGCGGCCGCGCTCTTGGTAAGCTGCGCGTATTGACCTTCGGCGAGGGCGCCGACTTCTTTTTGCAGGGAAGTCGCCAGTTCATAAACGCCACGGGAATAGTCCAGCCATTTTTCCAGCGCGGGTTGCAGCAGATTGGCATTGACGCGGGAAAGGTCGGAAATATCCTTGACCGCCAGAACTTGCTGGGTGTTGGCGACCGAAGTGTTGAGAAGGTCGCGGGCAGCCGCGATATTAAGGGCGGTCAGACGCTCCAGACCGCTGCTGGTGGAACGGATCAGGGTCAGCAGGGTGTCCGCGCCGAGCTTTTGGGTTGCTGCCAGTTGTTCAAAGCTTTGATTACTCATGGGTCTTGTCTCCTTTGTTTGGATAGTGGGAAAAGCTGTTTTTTTGATGCTGCACCCAGATAATAACCCCTGCTTGTGACACAGGGGTTAAATCCGGAGAGATTACTTGCTCTTCTTGCTGGGCGTAGCGGCGGCAGCGGTCGCGCCAACCGCCTTGACCGTGGCATTGGTCGCGGCAGCCACGTTGGCTTCGGCGATTTCGGAGACTTGCTTGGCGGCCTTGTTCAGGCTTTCAAAAGCGGAGTTGGTGGCGGCGATGGCGGAACGAACGGCAGCCACGGCGACATCGGAACCCACGGGGGAGGACTTGCTGAAGTTTTCCAGCAGTTGGGAAGATTGCTTTTGCCAGTCAGCGAAGGTGGAGGAGATTTGCTTGGCAAAACCTTCTTTGGCCTGGTCGCCAATTTCGTAGATGCTGCGGGTATAAGCCACGGCTTTTTCCACATTGGGTTGAGCCAGGGAAGCTTGCAGGGAGAGGGCTTCCTGCGGGTCTTTCACGTTCAGAATCGCCTTGGTGTTGGTGACGGAATCTTCCAGCACGGAACGGGCGGTATTCAGATTGAGCGCGGCGATGCGCTCGGCGGAATCGAGGGTGGTGGCGGCCAGGGACAACAGGGAATCGACAACAGCCTTGTTGGTGGCGGCGAACTGCTCGGGAGAGGTAAACGTCATGGTAAAACTCCTTGAATTTGGAACTGCGTGGAAAATATGCTGCGACGCAACATTTCCAGATTATATGATGAAGGACAACAACGGTGTCAACTGTTTGTTTGAACAAATTATTCTATTTAGTCATATATTTGGAACAACATTGATGAAGGTCAAGGATGCTCTGGCGGGGTCAGCGCGGGCGTACTTTTCAACCGCAACGCGCCATCAGGATTGACATTGCTGGCGGCATTGCTGTCAGATTCAGCGCCGGTATTGGTCGTCGCCACGGGCTTGTTTTTGGGCTGGATGACGGCGCGCACTCTGGGTTTGGGCGCGTCGGGATTTTTGTTGTCGGGCGCGCCTGCGCTGGCGAGGTAGCGTTCGGAAATGGCGTCGTACCAGATGTAGTCGCCGCGCAACTGATCGCTGCCACTCTTGATCCAGGCGCGGTGAAAAAGTTCGGCGACTTCGTTGTGGGCGTCGTACTCGATGCGCTCGGCTTCGCCGTCGATCCATTCCTCGCGCCCTTCGCGCTTCTGCCGGAAACGCGCGAGTCCGCCCGCGCCTGCGAAGGCGACGCCATGTTGAAAACCATAGGCGTCTTCCGTCATCACAATTTTGCTGGCGTGAATCATCAGCGTACCCTGGGTGAGCACGACATTGCCTTCGAGGGTTTGTATCCGCTTCACATCGTCGATGGTCATCTGGTCGGCTTCCAGCGAAATGGGTTTGTCGCGGTTTGCCTGTTCAGCGTGAACCGGCAGGCTGCCGAAAAACAGGGCGCAGAGTAAGGCGGGAAAAAAACGGGTCATGGGAATTCAGTGGGGAAAAGGTGGGTATTCAAGGCGCGGGATTGCGAACATAAGCGCCGCGCGCCTGTTTCTGCAATACGAATGTGCCTTGATGGTCGTCCATTTGCAAGCCGATGCCGTTCATCCAGCTTGTACCCTGGGTGATTCGCACCGGATGCTGGTTGAATGCCTTGCCTTCGTCCGGCAGCACAGTGAGTTCCGGTGTGCGGGCGACGAGGGCGGGGCGATCGGCGAACGCGGCGCGGGTCAGCACCACATCTTCCCGCATCAGAACGCGATTCCCTTTCTCGGTGACAAGGGCGGATTTTCCGGTCAGGGTGATGTCCGGCGATTTGGGGCGATAGTTGATCAGACGCGGATTTTGCACGAGGCTGCTGTCGTCGTCGGGATAATGTTCCATGTAGTCGGCGACCAGTCGATAGCGCAGTTTGCCATTGAGGTCATAACGCAGGACGGTGAATTTTTCGACGGTGACGTCCGGGTCGTGGCGCAGATTGGCGTCGGGCTGAGGCGTCGGCGGTTCCGTGCTGGCTTCCAGCCAGTACGCCAGACCCGCGAGCGCAACCAGCAGCAGGAGTGGAAACAGGGCGGGCGCGCCACCATATTTAATCATGGAGCTTTCCTTGTCGCGCCGCCAGAATCAAATCGCAGACTTCGCGCACCGCGCCCTCGCCGCCCCGATGGGCGCTCACGAAATCCGCCTTTGCCCGCACTGTCGGATGCGCGTTGTCCGGCGCGGCGGAAAACGCGCAGGCTTGCATGGTCGGCAGGTCGACCACATCGTCACCCATGTACGCCGCTTCCGACCAGTCCAGGTCAAGCCGGGCGAGCAGGGCGGACATGCAGGCGTGTTTGTCGGCGACGCCCTGAAACAGGTGATGGATGTCCAGATTTTTCGCCCGCGCCGTCACCGCGCCGGAATCGCGTCCGGTGATGATGGCGAGTTCGACGCCCGCTTGTCGCAAAAAGCGCAACCCCTGACCGTCCAGGGTGTTAAAGGCTTTCAGCTCGCGCCCGTCATCGCTGTAATAGAGCTTGCCGTCGGTCATCACGCCGTCGATGTCGAAGGCGATGAGTTTCACCTTTGCGGCGCGTTCGCGTACAGTCATCAGATCACCTTGGCGGCAAAAAGGTCGTGCATATTCAATGCGCCCACCAGACGCCCCTCATCCGAGGCGACCAGAATCTGATTGACGCGATGACGCTCCATCAATTCCACCGCTTCCACCGCCAGCTTGTCCGGCGCGATGCGCCAGGGATTGGCGTGCATCAGCGTGCCGATAGCGGCGGTACGCAGGTCGACGCTGTTGATGAAGGCGCGGCGCAGGTCGCCATCCGTGAAGATGCCGAGAATCCGGTTTGTCGCGTCAGTAATCACCACCATCCCCAGCCCGCCCCGACTCATCGCCAGAATCGCCTCGGACAGCGGCGCTTCAGGCGATACGGTGGGCAGGGCGTCGGCGGCGTGCATGACATCGCGCACATAGGTCAGCAGTCGTCGCCCCAGACTGCCGCCGGGATGCGAGAGCGCAAAATCTTCCGGCCCGAAACCGCGCGCGTCCAGGAGCGCCACGGCGAGCGCGTCGCCTAACGCCAGCGCGGCGGTTGTGCTGGCGGTCGGCGCGAGATTCAAGGGGCAGGCTTCCTGCGCGACACTGGCGTCGAGATGCGCGTCGGCAGTGACGGCGAGCGTCGAAGCCGGATTGCCGGTGAGGGCAATCAGGCGAGCGCCCTGCCGACGCACGGCGGGCAGAATCCGCAGCACTTCCTCGGTTTCGCCGGAATTGGAAAGCGCCAGAAAAATGTCGCTGCCCTGCACCATGCCCAGGTCGCCGTGACTGGCTTCGCCGGGATGCACGAAATAGGCCGGTGTGCCGGTCGAAGCGAGCGTGGCGGCAATTTTGCGGGCGATGTGACCGGATTTCCCCATGCCGCTCACAATGACCCGCCCCGCGCTCCCCAGAATCAACTCGACGGCGCGGGCAAAATCGGCGTTGAGACGGGGAATCAGCGCGCGGATGGCGTCGGCTTCGATACGCAGGGTACGCGCCGCCAATTCAATGGCGCGATTGGAAGCGTGATTGGAAATTGTGGTGGGCGGGGAAGTGTTTTGCGACATAAAGCGGAGGCTCTTGAACATCTTTGCTGGAAAGACCGCCATTGTATACTGCTGCCGCGCGGATTTTTCCCCACGGCGCAAAACCGCAAGCGGCGGCTTTACGTTATGATAAGCGCGGATTATAACAACAGGTCACGCGCGCGCTCTCCATGAATACACTGCAACTCACCCTGCTGCTTCTGGGCGCTTCGGTGTTGGCAGTCGTCCTGTTCCGTCGCGTTAACCTGCCGCCGGTGTTGGGTTATCTGCTCGTTGGCAGCCTGATCGGGCCGCACGCCTTCAATTTCATGAGGGACGTTGACGATGCCCAGAGCCTTGCCGAATTCGGCGTTGTCTTCCTGATGTTCTCCATCGGTTTGGAATTTTCGCTCTCCAGACTGTATGCGATAAAACGCATCGTTTTTGGTTTGGGCGGCTTGCAGGTCGCGCTCACCATGCTCGCGGTTACGGGCATTGCTTTCGCCTGCGGTTACTCGTGGCATCTGGGGCTGGCGATTGGCGGCGTGCTCGCCATGTCCTCCACCGCCGTCATTTCCAAACTGCTCACCGAACGTCTGGAACTCGACGCGCCGCATGGGCGCGACATTATCGGCGTGCTGCTGTTTCAGGATTTGGCGGTCGTGCCGCTCCTGATTCTGCTGCCTTCACTCTCCAAACCGCTGGATGAAATGGCGCTGGAAATGGGCATCGCGCTCGGCAAGGCGGTGGTGGTGCTCTCCCTGATTCTTTTTTTCGGGCAACGCCTGATGCGGAAATGGTTTCATTTCGTCGCCCGCGCCCGTTCTGAAGAAATTTTCGCCTTAAACGTGATTCTCATCACCCTGTTCCTCGCCTACATCACCGAACTGGCGGGGTTGTCGCTGGCGCTGGGCGCGTTCGTGGCGGGGATGCTGGTGTCCGAAACCGAATACAAACTCACCGTGGAAGAAGACATCAAGCCCTTCCGCGATGTGCTCATGGGGTTGTTCTTCGTCACCATCGGCATGAAACTCGATATGCCCATTCTGCTACACAACTGGTGGGCGATACTGCTGACGCTGGCGGGCTTGCTGGCGCTCAAAGCGTTCGTGGTCTGGGTGGTGGCAAGACGCATGGGTTCCACGCCCGGTAACGCCGTGCGCGACGCGCTCTGGCTCTGCGCGGGCGGCGAATTCGGTTTTGTGCTGTTGGGCGAAGCCAAAGGCATTCCGGCGCATGTCGGTCAGGTGGTGCTCTCGGCGCTGGTGCTCTCCATGCTCACCGCGCCCTTCATCATCCAGTTTTGCGAACGTCTGGTGACGCGCTTCATCGGCAGCGAATGGCTTTTGAAATCCATGCAGATTACGCAGGTCGCCGCCCGGAGCATGGCGACGGAACACCACGCCATCATCTGCGGCTTCGGGCGTTGCGGTCGGTTTCTGGCGCACTTTCTGGCGCAGGAAGGCGTCGCTTACATCGCGATGGATCTCAATCCCGAACGGGTGCGGGAAGCGGCGGCGGCGGGCGACAGCGTGGTCTTCGCCGACGCCACCCGCCGCGAATCGCTGCTGGCGGCGGGATTGCAACGCGCCAGCGTCGTGGTGATTTCGGTGGATGACCCGCGCAGCGCCGAGAAAATCATCACCCACGTTCGCAACAGCCGCCCCGAACTCCCGGTGGTGGCGCGCTCTGCCAACGAGCGTCAGGTTGAACAACTCTCCAAGGCGGGCGCGAGTGAAGTCGTGTCGGAATCACTGGAAGCCAGCCTGATGCTCGCCTCGCACGCGCTGGTGCTGATGGGCTTGCCCATGAATCGGGTGCTGCGCCGTGTGCGCGAAACCCGCAGCGAGCGTTACCAACTTCTGCGCGGTTTCTTTTACAGCCCCGCCGAACACAGCGAAACCGACCTGCAACCCCGCCTCTATTCTGTATGGATCGGCCCCGGTTCCGCCAGCATCGGGCGCTCGCTGGAAGAATTGAATCTGGAAGAATTCGGCTGCGAAGTTCGCGCCATCCAGCGCCGGGGCATCAAAAGCGTAGCGCCGACCCCGGCGGTGTGTGTCAAAGCGGGCGATGTCATCGTGCTTCTGGGCGTTTCCGTCAGCCTCGCCGCCGCCGAGCAGCGCTTACGCAGCGGGTAGTCGCCAGAGTGAAGGGAATCCTTCCCTTGTGTTTGGACAGGTAGATACTGTTATGCATGTAAAGGGCTTTACGCAGGAAGGCGTGTCCGACTTTAGACAGGCGCGGCTTTGCTCGCTCATCTTGTGCGTCCTTTATGGGTTTTAATAAACATGTCAAGAGTTTGAGCGAATTTTTTTCATGATTACAAGCCCTAATCATGGAAACTCGTCCGGGCATAAAAAACCCCCGGAAGATTCCGGGGTGTTTGGTTCGCGTAGACTTGTTCAATTGCAGCGCGTTACTCCGCCAACGGTGTTGCATATCTTCCCGTCGCCCCGGAAAGTTTGACCATTATCGCCACCATAATAAAAGTTCCCGCAGTTGTCGAAGTTCCCGTTAATGATTGTCGGAACGCAGTTGTTCTTTTCATCGGCTCTTGCCTTCTCTTCTGAAGCAATAGAGTCAGCCGTTACATTCTTTGAGCCAGCGGCACACGCCTCTTGCACATGCCGGTATCTTGAGCCAAGCTCCTTCTGTCTGACCAAAGATGTGCTGCACTCGTTTGCTCTCCGTTCTTCCGCAGCCTTCCTGTCATAATATCCGGCAGTGCTATTCACCTTCGTCTGACGGTTCTCGTACTTCGCGTCTGCCTCGTTCACCATATTCTTGTTCATCTGATGTACGGCGTGGGCTTCGTTATATTCTTCCTGCGTAATCTGCCGGACAGCGCGCACATCTTCCGTGCGCGTACCGGCACCCCCGCAGGGATAATCCTGAATCACCGTCCTTCCGTCAGCCGTCTTGCATTTGAAAACCGCCTGCGCCTGAATCGGCGCGGAAACTGATACGGCAAGCAACGCTACCGCAACAAGTTTGATGTACATGATGATTCTCCCATGTCGAAACCAGATTATGGATGAAACACACGGCGGGCAAAAGCACACCGTGTGTTGTTCAGATGACCGGCAGCGGAAAAGTTGTCAAGCGCTCTGGAGATTGTCATTCATTCTTGCCGTCTCGATGCCTTGCTGTCCGGTCGGCGGTTCTTGCGGAACAGGCGGCAAGCCGGGAGAAGCGTTTTCCCTCGTCTGCGGAATAACGTCTTCCGGCAATTCGCCGGGCAGCATGTCCGCGTTAACCCGGACTTGTGTCTGGGCGGAGCGCGTCACCGCTTCGTCGGGTTGCGGAAACTGCGGGTCGTCCGCCTGTCCGGGCAGGGTGAATCCGGCGTTTCCCGCTCATCCACGGCGCGGAATGCCTCAATCAGTTCCCGCTTGAACGGCACATCCGTCAGGGCGACAAGGAAGGGCGGAATCGAAGAACGCGTCGCATGTGATACGACGACGGTTTCTACGACGCCGTTTTGCCTGATTCAAACCGGAAACAACCGCCGCCAGATGCTTTCTGTCAGCGTCGCCTGATTCAGGCTGTAAAAATGCAGACCGGGCGCGCCGCCTTGTAACAGGCGTTCGCAAAGTTCCGTCAGCACATCAAGACCAAAGGCGCGGATGGAATCCGTATCGTCGCCGTAGCTCTCGAATTTTTTCCGCATCCAGCGCGGAATTTCCGCGCCGGAAGCGTCGGAAAAACGCGCCAGTTTGGAAAAGCTGGCAATGGGCATGACGCCGGGCACGACGGGAATCTCCACCCCCAACGCGCGTACCTCGTCCATGAAATGAAAATAGGCGTCGGCATTGTAAAAATACTGGGTGATGGCGCTGTCTGCCCCCGCCTTCACCTTGCGCGCGAAATTCTGCAAATCGTCTTTCGGACTTTTCGCCTGCGGATGCCATTCCGGGTAAGCGCCCACCACGATATGAAACGCGTCGCCGGTTTCGGCGCGGATGAATTCCACCAACTCATTGGCATAGCGCAGTTCACCCACATCGACCATGCCGGAAGGCAAATCGCCGCGCAGGGCGACAATGCGCCGGATGCCCGCCGCCCGATACTCATTCAAAATCTCCCGAATCCCCGCGCGGGTAAACCCGATGCAGGAAAGGTGTGGCGCTACCGGACGCCCCTCGGCGGCGATTTCCTTGACCACCGAAAAAGTCCGCTCGCGGGTCGAACCGCCCGCGCCATAGGTAACGGAAAAAAACGCGGGTTCCAGCGCCGCCAGCCGGTCACGCTCGGCTTTGAGTCGGGTCGCGCCTTCCGGCGTCTGGGGCGGGAAAAATTCAAGCGAGAGTTCGGGTTTGGGGTTATTACGCTGCATGGTGTATCCAGATTCCAGATAAAAAGTTCGCAGAGTCGCCGTTTAGGTAGGGCGGAATCGAAGAACGCGCCGGATTTCGACGACGTTGCGGGCGTCGATTTTACAGGCATTTCAAGGCGCGGGCATCGTCGCGCTATTTCTGTCCGCGATTTTCAGCGCCTTCTGTAAAGCCTCGGCAATCTGCGGGTCATTGGTCGCGCGCAAGGCATTTTCGCAAATCACTCGCACACGCGGAAATTTCGGCGCGAAGTTTTCGAGCAACTGAAAAGCCTTGCGTAAAGCGGCGCTTCGTCCCGCCGACAAACGCGCGTCCCCCGAAAATCCATGCAGCGCGGCGATGATGCGTTGAATGGGCGGAGCATCGCCGTTCGCTAAAAAAGCGCCCCACCAGACAAGAATGGCGTTCTCACCTTCTTCCGGCGTGAGTTCCGCAAAAGATTTGCTGACCAGCAGGGGAAGGACGCGCGGGTTCTGGAATGGTTCAGGCTGACGCGCCACAACCTTGCCCGCTTCCGGCGAACCGGCGAGCAACAGGGTTTGCAAAAACACGGGCGCGCTGTCAGCGTTCAGGTCGCGCTCCATCGCCGCGACCCAATCCTCAACCCGTTCAGGATGCTGCCGGAACGTCGCGGCAAAAAATCCCCCCAAAACAGGCACAAAATCCGGGCTGACGCGAACGAGCGCGGTACGCTGGATACTGCCGAAAGCAGCGGAAATACGCTCCGGTTCAGGATGCCCGGCATAGTTTTCAAGCCAGAGCATGAATTCATCCGGCGAACGAAAGCCACCCTCGACAGCATGGGCGCTGAACCCTGAAAACGCGGACAGGACGAGGCAGAACAAAAACGCAGTCAGGCGACGCATGGCGCGCTCCGGGGGAAGCCGGTAATGAAGAGGGCATACCAGCACGAGGGCAATCCGGCAAATCAGGACAGAAGAAAAAGTATCTGATCGTGACGTTATGGTTGCCATTTGTTACGAATAAGAGAATAATGAGACCTCGTTATGTGACAGACATAGCCAATTTGCAATGAGCACCATACTTATCATGTCGAACCATTCACCCTATTCCATTCCCATTCGGGGGGGGGTACAGTGCGACTATACCTACCCATCATACCCTTCTTATTCCAAGAGCATGTATTCGCTCGCCGTCATTAAACCCTGCAATCTTGCGGCGTAGTCGCACGCTGCGTTCGGGAAGGGGGTTCGCCTGTGCCGTCCAGCTTCAAGAGATTGAGCATCTGCGTCGAATAGATGCAATCGCCCTGGAGGTGTTGATATGACTCCGGACGGTGAAAATTTTGTAAACGCAAGTTATACGGCGATGGGCTGTACGTCACAAGAACAGGTGCTTCTAAAGTCAGTCATTTCCTTGCATGGAATGCAAAGCAGCATTGCTTGGACCTACCAGCGACAGGCTCGGAATGTTAATCTTGTTGTCATCGGTACAGAGCTTGCTTCCAGTGATGCGGCTCTGCTCCTGAGTTCCAGGGTAATAGATGTTGGACAATTGATTTTGTGGGCGCGAGATTTGCCCTGTCCTTCCGATAGGCATTGGATATTCAGTTGTAAACCGCCGCTTCACGCCTTCGCGCTGATTGAGCAATTGAAGCGGATTGAGCGGTTTCTGCAGGAAAAATTACAGACGCAATCCATTCGGGCACAACCGAAGCCTCAACAGCAAACCGTTGCGCCGCCAGATGAATTTCTGGAAAATGCAAAGGTGAAGCTGATTTGCTGGCCACCATCCGAATTCCTTTCCAGCAATCAAAAATACTATCGCATGGCAGCCATGTTAAGCGCCCGTAGCTTGACGCTTGACGAGTTGACCGAATTTTCCACCCAGCCAAGGGAAGTTTGTCAGAGATTTATTGCTGATTTGAACCAACTGGATTGCGTTCGTCTGTTCAGGCAGGAAGGATACTCAACATCACCTCACACTACACAACGACTGAAGGAGCATGAGATGTCGCATTCAGCACAAAATCGACCCCTACCGCAACATGCTACTGCCGCGGAGGGTGGACTCAGAGGTGTATTCAGAAAAATTCGCATTAGTCTGGGATTTGCTTCGGCATGACTTCTTATGATTGAACACAAAATACTCTTCACCGGTACAACGGGCGCAGGTAAAACGACAGCGATTCAATCTGTCAGTGAAATTCCGCCTGTCTGTACCGACGTAGTGAGCAGCGATTTGACCATCGGCAAAGAAACGACGACCGTTGCGCTGGATTACGGCGAAATTTCTCTTGGCGAGGCGGAACGGCTGCGACTTTATGGTACTCCGGGGCAAGAGCGTTTTTCATTCATGTGGAAAATTCTCGCGCAAGGAGCATTGGGTCTGGTCATCCTGATTGACCAGACTCAGCCAGAACCATTGCGGGATTTGGATACCTATCTGGAACATTTTAGAACCCTGATTCAGGAAACTGCCTGCGTGGTGGTTATCAGCAAGATGGACAAATCACGCTTGCCAGGTTTGAAGGAATTTTCAGAAGTGATGCAGACCAAACAATTGGTATGTCCTGTCATTGCGGCAGATGTTCGCGTCAGGGAACAGGTTTTAGATATTCTGGATTTGTTATTGGTACAAATGGAGGTACGATTGTGAATTCCACTAAAAAAGTAAATGATTTACCAGGAAATTCGCCGCAATTGGTGACAGGAGAAATACGCACCAAAGCAAAATATATGCTCAAGCTGTTTGTTCATCAGCTTGAAGGCGCGGGCGTTAATGGCGCTGTAATTACCACGATAGATGGATTTGAAGTTGCAGCAATTGCCATGTCTGAAGAAGAAGGCAATAAACTGTCTGCCATGTCGAGTTCAATTTCCGCAATCGGGGAAATGGCGGTTGCAGAAGCCAATGCAGGTACTCATTATCAGAGTATCACCATTGAAAGCGATAGTGGATACATCTTTATCGTGAACATACGGTATCCAGGTTGTCCGATGCTTTTAAGCGTGGTTGCATCCAAAGAGGCGATGCTTGGTAAATTGATTTACTATGCAAAGCATGTAGTTGAAAAAATGTGCGAGATTTAAAGCATGTTTGATTTTTGTCGTCCTTGTTGTCTTTTCCGTTGGTTAAGACGATGGGGTTTTTTTAGTTGGAAAAGGAGAATTAGCATGAGTAATATTCAGGATTCATTGAAAGATGCGCTAACAATTGACGGTTCACTGGTTGTCGCAGTTGTGGACGCCAAAAGTGGCATGTTGCTTGGCTCGGAAGGTTCTGGTGTGGATATTGAACTTGCCGCGGCGGGTAATACCGAAGTGGTGCGCGCAAAACTCGCTACCATGAAATCTCTCAAGCTCAATGATGTCATCGAAGATATTTTGATTACGCTGGGTAAACAGTACCATGTCATCCGCCCGATTGCGAAATTGAATAATATTTTCCTGTATTTTGTGCTTGACAAAGCCAAAGCCAATCTTGCGCTTGCCCGACGGAAATTGCAGGAGATTGAGGCTGCCATCGAAATTTGAGCAAGATTCTTTTTCCCGCAACAGGAAAACAGAAATCTCACACAAAAAGGCAAACCGCGTGGTTTGCCTTTTTATTGGGTCTTGAATATCTCCATTGAACTTGCAATTTCCCGCGCTCTTGGTGCGGGATTGTTTATTGATGAATTCGTCCAGCGAACGAAAGCCACCCTCGACAGTATGGGCGCTGAACCCTGAAAACGTGGACAGGGCGAGGCAGAGCAAAAACGCGGTTAGGCGGACGCATGGCGCGCTCCGGGGGAAGATGCAAAGCCTGCTCATGCTTTTTTCTTGCGAACAGCCAATGTTTCCTTGATGCGCTGTCCAGCTTCGGTCAGGCGATAACATTGTTTGCTGCTGTTGGGTTTGTCGGGTAGGGTCATTTCCACCAGACCGGAGTTGAGGGCAGGCAGCAAGTAAGTCTGGCGGAAATGCCTGTTGTCTTTCAGACCCAAAGCATCCTGTAACGCCTGACGGGATAGCTCGGTCAGCAGAACCCGAACCACCTTTGCAACTTCCGTGGTGACTTGGGGGGTGACTTGGGGGGTGACTTCACCTGTAACGCCCTGTTTTCCCTTTGCCCGCGCGTGCCGTGGCAGCCGAATCACAAAGGAAGTCCGGTCGTCATCCGTTTCAAACGAGGGTATCGGAGAACCGTTGGCTTTCATTACTTTGAGAATTTTCGGGATGCCCGTCGAGCGCCCTTCGGTCAGGTCAAGCTCTTTCAAAAACTCACCGATGCGGCGGTTGCGATAGCGGCGGCTGATGGCGCGACCTGCTTGCAGGTCTTCCAGCCGGATGGAACGGTCAGGGCCGGGGAAGCTGACGACCACCAGTTCGTCATGACTGATGCGTACCTCGATGGGTTCGCGCTCCTCGTAGGAACGGTGATAGACGGCGTTGACCACCGCTTCCTCGACGGCTGCATAGGGGAAATTCCACACCCGCGTTGCCTCGGCGCGGTTGGGATGCTTGATGACAGTTTCATGGAGATAGTTGCGCTGAATGTAATCCAGCGCCTCGCGCGTCATGCGTGCCAGCGGCCCCTTGAAAATCTTTTCATCGAAACGATCGCCGCCCGCGCCTTCGGGGAACCACAACACGTCAATCTGGGTGTAGGGAAAGAATTTTTCAGGGTTTTCGTTGAAGAACAACAAGCCGACATTTTTCGGCCAGGGCGATTCGGTCGAACCGCCCGCCACATTCATCTGCCGCCCCAACGCTTCAACGGGCAGTGATGCCGCCTCATCTGCCAGCGCACTGCCCACTTCTCGCAAAAATGCCTGCATCAAAGGCGGCTGCAAGTCATCAACCTTGGCGAACTGGTTGAAACGGTCGTCGAACGGCACCTTGGCGGCAAGATTCAGCAACTCCTGTTCGATGTTCCCTTTGGCCTCGACCGTGCTGCTGTAACGGCGGATGTAGTAATGCCACGTCTTCTTCTTTGCCGTGACCGATTCCGGCGCTTTGTAAGGTCGCGTCTGCCCGCCCGGTGCCCACAACACCATCAGATTGCGCCCTTCGAGCGCTTCCACGCTCAACACAGGAAAATAAGCGGGCTGAATCAACTGGCAATACGCCAACAATTCGCGCTGGATTTTATCGAGCTGTCTGTCAGGCAGACCCACGGGCGGGAACACGGGTTGCCCGTTGGTGTCGCAATCCTGCCCGATGACCACATAGCCGCCGCCCAGATTCTCGAAGTCGTTGGCGAACGCGCAGAGCGTGCGAACGACCGCATCAGGATTCCATCCTGCCTTGTACTCAATACGTTCGCCCTCTACCTTGCGCTGACGCAGCAGGTCGTTGAGGTTGATGGGGAGTTTGTTGTTTGCAGTTTGCATGGATGAAGAATTCCTTGTTTTGCTAGATGTTACGAGCATAACGGCAAGATGGATACCCAGTACAGCCATAAAACTGCTTGCCCGCATTAGTTCCATTTTTGGCTGTCCGTAACACAAGCTCTTTCCCACACTTTGGACATGTTGTGGTACTTGAATGTCTATCTTGAAGAGATTGAAGATGCTGTGCTCTTGTTTGCCATGAACGGATTATTCCTTTGGGCATCATTCCAGTTTTTAGTGCTTCTACAATCTCCTGAACTTCTTGCGTTGAAAAGACAGCTTCCGTAAAACTTTTTATGTAATTAATATACCCATTATGCATTACATTTTGGGGGAGTTGGGTTTTGAATTCACATTTCCCCCAGAACATCACAATTGACTTAAATTTCTCCTCTTCAATCACAAGAAATTCTTGTAGTGACTTGATGTGCCGATAATTTTGATGAATCGGATTTTGAAATTGGTATTTCTTTCCATAAAGATTTTGTGTCCACAGAGTACTTTTGGCATCGCCAAAAATCCAGCCATCCATGTTCTTGGATTCCACTACGAAGATTCCATACTGAGATACGATTACATGGTCAATCTGGGTCGTTCCATTCGTTGTTTGGAGCGTCACATTATTTAGTTTGAAGTAAGTCTTTGAGTCCAAAAATATTTCCTGAGCGAGTGCTCCCGCAGCCTCGCCGACCCATCCTTTTATAAATGATTTAATCGACATTACAGCAGTCCTTCAAAAATTCTCGAAAATAGGAGGCATCACGTTTTCCCGCAGAGGGTCTTATAATACCCGCCTCTTCATTCCGTTGTCACCCCCCTTTGCTGATGCACACGAAACATGCCCCTTCATTCGACGATTGCCTGAGCCGCGACTGCCGTCGTCTCTTTGCCTTGCAGCGGGACGCTCATACTTTGCAAGGTGAACGGCGCGAGAAAGCTGCTGCTGACTTGTCCCTGCTGCTGGAAAAATCGCGGGGGGCTTATGCGGTGCGGCGTGCCAATTTGCCGACGCCGGAATTTCCTGAAAATTTGCCGGTGAATGAAAAGCGCGTCGAGATTGCGGCGTTGATTGCGGCGCATCAGGTGGTGATTGTTTGTGGCGAAACGGGGTCGGGCAAGACGACGCAGTTGCCGAAAATTTGTCTGGAATTGGGACGCGGGGCGGCGGGGTGGATCGGGCATACGCAGCCGCGTCGGTTGGCGGCGCGGTCGGTGGCTTCGCGCCTGGCGCAGGAATTACGCACCGAAGTGGGGGCGGGCGTGGGGGTGAAGATTCGGTTTCAGGATAGAACCGCGCCGGATTCATGGGTGAAGTTGATGACGGATGGCATTTTGCTGGCGGAAACGCAGACCGACCCTACGCTCGCCGCTTACGACACCATCATCATCGACGAAGCGCATGAGCGTAGTTTGAATATCGACTTTCTGCTGGGTTATCTGAAAGAGATTTTGCCGCGCCGACCGGATTTGAAGGTGCTGATTACTTCCGCCACCATCGACGCGGAGCGTTTTTCGCGGCATTTCAACCATGCGCCGGTCATTGAGGTTTCCGGTCGGCTGTATCCGGTGGAGCAGCGTTATCGTCCGGTGCAAAGCGACGAAGAGGATGACGAACGGGATTTGTATGATGCCATCGTCGATGCCTGTGATGAGCTTGCCCGTCTGGGTTCGGGCGATATTCTGGTGTTTTTGCCGGGTGAGCGGGAAATCCGCGAGGCGGCGGAAGCTTTGCGGAAGCATCATTTTTCTTTGCCCGCCGCAGGGTACGCAACTGCGGGACACCCCGATATTCTGCCCCTGTTTTCCCGTCTTTCCGCCGCCGAGCAAGACCGCATTTTTCGCTCGTCCGGCGCGCGGCGCATCGTGTTGGCGACCAATGTGGCGGAAACTTCGCTTACCGTGCCGGGCATCCGCTATGTGGTGGATACGGGGCTGGCGCGGGTGAAACGCTATTCCTACCGCAACAAGGTGGAGCAGTTGCAGGTGGAAAAAATCAGTCAGGCGGCAGCCAGGCAGCGGGCGGGGCGTTGCGGGCGGGTGGCGGCGGGGGTGTGCGTGCGGCTGTACGACGAAGCGGATTTCAATGCTCGTCCAGCGTTTACCGACCCGGAAATTCTGCGTTCTTCGCTTGCTGGCGTTATTTTGCGGATGAAGGCGTTGAAGCTGACGGATGTGGAGCGTTTTCCTTTTCTGGAAGCGCCGCCGGAAAAGGCGATTAACGATGGCTACACCCTGCTGACGGAATTGGGCGCGCTGGATGAGGCGCGTCGTCTGACCGAAACGGGGCGTGTGCTGGCGCGTCTGCCGCTTGACCCGCGCATCGCCCGCATGATTGTGGCGGCGCGGGAGCGCGGCTGTCTGCGCGAAGTGCTGGTGATTGCCGCCGCTCTATCCACGCAAGACCCGCGCGAACGCCCGCAGGATAAACAGCAGGCGGCGGATGAAAAACATCGGCGCATCATGTTTCCCGGCGAAAAGAGTGAGGCAAAGTCGGAGTTTCTAGGCTGGCTTCGGCTCTGGGATTGGTTCGCGCATGAAGTCGAACACAAAAAATCCAACAAAAAATTGCTGGAACATTGCCACGCGCATTTTCTCTCTTACCTGCGGATGCGCGAGTGGCGGGAAGTACACAGCCAGTTGCACGCGCTGGTTTCGGAATTGGGGTGGCGGATGAACGAGGCGGGGGAATCTCCCCTCTCCCCTGCCCTTCTCCCACAGGGGGAGAGGGGTTCCGGTCAGCGGCGCGAAGCGCCGGTAAACAACTATCCTCCCGACTACGCCGCCATCCACAAATCCCTGCTCGCGGGCTTGCTTGGCAATCTCGGTTGCAAGTCAGACGAAACCGGACATTATCTGGGCGCGCGCGGTATCCGTTACCTGATTCATCCCGCCTCGCCCCTGCAAAAGAAGGCGGGCAAATGGATACTGGCGGCGGAGATTACCGAGACCACGCGCCTCTACGGGCGTTGTGTGGCGAAAATTGAACCGGAGTGGCTGGAAGAAGTCGGCGCGCATCTCATCAAACGCAGCTACTTCGACCCGCACTGGGAAAAAAAGGCGATGCAGGTCGCCGCCTGGGAACGCACCACCCTCTATGGCGTGGTCATCAACCCGAAACGCCGTGTGCATTACGGCCCGATGGCACCCGCCGAAGGGCGCGACATTTTTATCCGGCAAGGACTGGTTGGCGGAGAGGTCGAAGAAAGCTACGCCCGTCGCTGGGCGTTCTGGCAACACAACCGCAAGCTGATTGAAGACATCGAGCGTCTGGAACACAAGCAGCGCAGGCAGGATGTGCTGGTCGACGACGAGCTGATGGTCGCCTTCTATGACAGCCTGATTCCCGAAGGCATCCACAACGGCGCGGCGTTCGACCACTGGCGCAAGGAAGCCGAACGCGAACAGCCGCGCCTGCTCCATCTCGCCAAAGAAGACCTGATGCGCCACGAAGCGGCGGGCGTCACCACCGAAGCGTTCCCGCAACGTCTGCTGGCGGGCAATATCGAATATCCGCTTTCCTACCACTTTGAGCCGGGCAGCCTCAAAGATGGCGTCACCCTCACCCTGCCGCTGGCGCAGTTGAATCAGCTTCCCGCGCCACGGCTGGAATGGCTGGTGCCCGGTTTGCTGAAAGAAAAACTCATCGCCCTCATCAAAACCCTGCCGCAAAAAATCCGCGCCAAACTCGTTCCCGTGCCGGACTTTGTGGAAAGTTTCATCGCGTGGGTGAACGAGGGCGGAGAGAAGCGCATGAAAGAAGGCATCATCCCGCCGCTGATTGAATTCATTTTCAGCGAACGCGGTTTGAACGCGCGCGGCTGGGCGGTCACGCCCGACGCCTTTCGCCCCGACGCCCTGCCCGCCCACTTCTTCATGAACATCAAACTTATCGACGAACACGGGCGGCAACTGGACATGGGGCGCAACCCTGGCGAACTCAAAGCCGAATGGGGGCAGGAAGCGCGGCAAACCTTCGCCGGATTGCACGAAACGCCCGCAGGCTACGCCCATCTGACGGACTGGACATTCGGCGAATTGCCGGAACTCATGGAAATTCCCGTCAACGGACAAGCCGTCGTCGGCTATCCGGCGCTCGTAGACGACGGCGAAACCGTCAGCCTGAAAGTCTTTGACGATCCGGAAGAAGCCCGCCGCATCCACGGCGCGGGCTTGCTGCGCCTCTACAGGTTGCAATTCAGGGAGCAGGAAAAATACTGGAACAAACAACTTCCCAACCTCTCCGAAATGGCGATGCACTACATGAGCCTCGGCACCGCCGACGAACTCAAACGCCAACTCATCACCCTGATTTTTGGGCGCGCCTGCCTGACCGAACCCCTGCCGACAGACGCCGCGAGCTTCAAGGCAAGCTGCGCCGAAGCCAGACAACGCCTGGGGTTGCTGGCGCAGGAAATCACCCGCCTGACCGGACAAATTCTTGCCGAATGGCAAAGCCTGCAAAAAAAACTCCCCGCCCACAAAGCGCGCGCCGCCGCCGTCGCCGACATCGAAGCGCAAAGCAAACGCCTGATGAGCAAAAACTTCATCGCCAACACTCCCTTCGAGCGTCTGCAACACTTCCCCCGCTACCTCAAAGCCGCGCAAATGCGTTTGGACAAACTCAAAAACGACCCCGCCCGCGACGCCCGCGCGCTCGCGGAATACCAGCCGCTCTGGACACAATACGAACGCCGCGCCCGCGAACTCGCCAAACAGAATCGCCATGACAAAGAGATTGAGCAATTTCGCTGGCTGCTGGAAGAACTGCGGGTGAGTCTGTTCGCGCAGGAACTCAGAACGCCTGTGCCGGTATCGGTGAAAAGGTTGCAGAAGATGTGGGAAGGGATGAAATGGGGGTGAAAAATCAGGCAACCTGTTTTTTTGCCCGTCATTCGCCAAATTTTTCCAGTACCGCTAACATGCGGTCATGACGACGATGAACATTGGTCGATGCGGGAGGCAGGCGTTGCGCGAGCGCGTCAAAACTGCCTGTTCATACAACAAAAGGTCGAGCCAATCAGGAGCAATCATTTTGGATAAAATTTTTCAGGCGCTTATTCGCAGCGTCGCGAGTCTGGCGAAGCCGGGGTTGTGGCGGTATTTGCTGGCGCCGGCGGCGTTTTCGTTTTTATTGTGGCTTGCCCTGGCGTGGTGGGGGTTTTCGACGCTGGTGGAATGGCTTGTCGGACATCCGCCCTTTGTCTTTCTGGTGTCCTGGGGGCTGATTTGGCTCGCGCATGTGTTGGCGTATCTGGGCGGCTGGGGGGCGATTTTCGTTCTCGCCTACCTGACCACCACCCTGATTGCGGCGGTATTCGTGCTGCCCTGGCTGTTGAAAAAGGTCGCGGCGCGGGAGTACCCGGAACTGGCGATGATGGGCAAAGACAGTTTCATCGCTGCCTTGTGGAACAGCATCGCCGCGACGTTGCTGTTCGTCCTCGGCTGGTTTGTGAGCTTGCCCTTCTGGTTGCTGCCGGGCGCGGGATTGTTGCTGCCGCTACTGCTGCTGGCATGGCTCAACCGCAAAACCTTCGCCTTCGACTGTCTCGCCGCGCACGCAACAGAAGCGGAAATGCGGGAAATCCGCCGCCGCCACGCCCGACCCTTGTTCATGCTCGGTCTGACGCTGGCGCTACTCGCCCATGTGCCCGTACTCGGTTTACTCGTCCCCGCGCTTTCGGCGCTGGCGTACATCCACTATTGCCTCGAAGCCTTGCGCCAACTGCGCGGCGGGGCGTTGGTGAGCGTGATGCAGGGTGAGTGAGGGGGCGCGGTGAAAATGGAGTTCAATACGCGACGGGTGGCTCAGGCTTTGGGGCGAAGCGCGAAAAGTCTGCGAGCGCCGAATGTATGGCTTTGCTTGCTGGCATCGGTGGCGATGACTGCGGGATTGTGGCTCCTTTTTATTCTGCCCATCGCGCTGATTGCGTTCTGCATGATATTTTTGCAACCGAGTCCTGAATATGCGTTATTTCCTCAGTGGTTTGTATCGGTTGCTGATTTTTTTGTTGAGTATTGGTGGATAATAACACCCCCATTTGCGTATTTCCTGAGTATGTTCAATCTGGTATTGGTGAGCGTGTTTATATTGCCAGGGCTTTTACGAAAAGTAGCGGCGCGACAATACCCTGATTTGGAGAAAACAGGCGTGGGGAATTTCGTTGTATTTTCACGTTATAATCTTGTTGCGATGTGCATGGCGACGGGTGCCTTTTGTCTGATTCTCATATTGATAGTATTGATGGTATATGGTTTATCGCTGTTTGGTTTCGATAAACGGTTGGATACAGGGTTGTTTGTTTTGCTATTTCCCATAGCAGGGTTGGTTCATATATTGCCGTTCATCTGGTTCGGCTGCAAGATTTTTGTGCCAAATTGCTTGAATATCCATGCCTCGGAAGCAGAAAAGCAAAAAATCTCTCGCCAACATGCCAGACCTTTGTTGATATTGGGGGGGATGGTGATCTCGGCAGATTATCTGCTTTCCTGTGTGCCAGATTTGACAGGATGGTTTCTGGGCTTGACAGGATGGTTTCCAGACTTGCCAGAGAGTGGGTGGTGGTGGTTAATGTTAGCGGACGGGATTTCGGGGTTACTGCTTCCCGGCTTGTTGATGCTGGTTTACACCCACTATTGCCTCGAAGCCTTGCGCCAACTGCGCGGCGGGGCGTTGGTGAGCGTGATGCAAGGTGGTGAGGGGGCGCGATGAGGATGGATTTCAATATGCAACGGGTGGTTCAGGCTTTGGGGCGGAGTGTGAAAAGTCTGGCGAATCCGGGTTTGTGGGGCTGGTCGCTGCTGCCCGCGCTTGTTTTGTTGGCGACGGCGTTCATTATCTGGAAGGTCAAGGGTGAGGTGAACTGGGCATGGCTATTTCGATTTGATTGGGACGAAAATTCAGGTTCCGTGAGGTTTTTCGTGGGCGATCCATCGTTTTGGAAATTGCTCATGCGGATAACATTGCGGAATTTTAGCTTTTCCCCGCTTTACCTTTTTCTGACCCTGATTGCGTCTGTATGTGCATTGCCCTGTTTATTGGATAAACTGGTAGAACGGGAATATCCACATTTGTTTGCGAAGGACGAGCGCGTTATTCTACCTTTATTGAACAGCCTTGCGGCTACTTTTATCGTTGTATTTATTTGGATAGCTGGCGTGTTCCTGTCTTGTTTTTTCATCGGGTATCATCAATTGACGGAAGTTCCGTCGTTTGGCTTTTATATGTTATGTTTCGTATGGTTCATGCTCATGCCCGTGCTGCTTCTGGCTTGGCTCAATCGTGAATCTTTTGTTTTTGCCTGTTTGTTGTCATACGCAACGGAAACTGAAAAACGGGAAATTTGCCGCCGCCATGCCCTGCCGCTATTTATGTTGGGTTTGATTCTGGCGCTGCTTGCCTATCTGCCCATTTTGAATTTGTTGATTCCGGGTTTTGCGGCGTTGGCTTACGCGCATTATTGCCTCGAAGCTTTGCGCCAGTTGCGCGATGAGGCGCTGGTGAGCGTGATGCAGGGTGAGTGAGAGGGCGCGGTGAGGGTGGAAAAATCGGGGCATCTCCTTTTTGAAAAAATTTTAGGGATTACGCCGCCGCCCTGACTTCGTTCAATAGTTCCGGGTGGTGGTTCAAGAGGTTGAGCAGGATCATAACCGCCTTGTGCGGCTGGCGTTTGCCGCGCTCGTAATCCGAAAATGCGGAGACGCCGCCGCCAAAAAGCTGCCCTGCTTCCGCCTGACGCAAGCCCAGTTTTTTGCGGATGCTCTTGATGCTGTCCGCCTCGCCTTTACGCGCTTCTTCCCACGCTTCGCGCAGGGCTTCGTCCATGCGCTCTGCGCTGTCGCGGTCAATAAATTCAATCTCGCCGCATTTCGGGCAATGCCAGCCCGCAATTTCAGGGACTACGCGCGTCACGGATTCGGCATGGACGGTGACATCCCGCACGCCCAGTTCCAATACGGCGCCATCGTCGCATTGCAGACAGTAGCGGGGTTTTCTGACGACTGGTTTCATTTTTATTTCTCCTTGAACTGGATAACCACTGCGCCGTCACGCAAGGTGAATTTGAGATAAGCGGTTTTGTTGCCCGGACAAGCGGCGTAATACACATCTTGCCACTGCGTATGATCGGTGTGCGTCGTCATGGATTTGTAAAAATCTGCGCTGACGAGTGCGGTGATTGTGGCGAGGGCTTCGCTCATGGAAAGCCCCAGCTTCGCCACGCCGATTTTCGCGGTTTGCGTAAAGGCTTCGCTGCCCATGCGGGCAACAGCGGCTTTGATTTCGGTGAGCAGGTAGTGCGGCTTTTTCTTTTCCACGCCTTTATTTTACCTGTTGCGTAAATTCATGCAAGTTATTTTACGCAATAGGTAAAATATAGGTGACAGGATTTTTCTTTGTACGGGATTTTCCGCAGAGTGTCAGCGGGAGCAGGATGCTCCCGCCCAGACTGTTGACAAACCTCCGAAGTAGCTTTCTGGGAACGCCGACGGCAACAAAGGCACGTCGGCGGTACGCCGACTTTGAGCGCAGATTGCCGCACAAACACCGCTGCCAGCGTGGAC